>JAQGHH010000508.1 GCA_028288945.1 Phycisphaerales bacterium | reverse complement strand
GCGTCCCAGCAGCGCTGCGCCTGCCGCTCCATGGATTCGCCCAGTGCCTCGCGCGTGTTGCAGCAAAGCATCTCGCGCAAGCGCTGCATCGCCGCACCCCATTGCCGGCGCGGCATGGCCGGTCCGGCGACGGCGGCGATGTACCGGGCCAGGTGACGTAGCACGCATGGGTCGCGTGCGGCCGAGGCATCCAACGGCGTGCCTTCGACCCATGGCAGGGCGATCCAGCCCAGCGCCGCGCCCGCAGGGGCGACTGTCCACCCTCCCGCCGCACGTTTCGCGAGGGTCACCCTAGCTGCGCCCCCGGAGGCAATGGGCGATGGGGTCAATCCCGCGAACTTCCACAGGAGCGATCGCCCGTCGCGGGCGGTGCAGCGGTACTTCCTGCGCTCGAAGCGCCGGCAGATCGGCGGCCATAGCGGCGGGTCTGCATACAACGCCGAGCGCCACTGACCCGCGCTTAGATCTTCGACCCGCGTGACCTCGTCGTGGAGCAACTGTTCCGTCCTGAATCGCAACGCGTCCATCAGCGTGCGCCCCGCCCGGCGAAGCTGCTCGAGCGGAACAAAGTAACGACGGGTCCGCGCCCACCAATAGCGCGATTCCGCCGACGCGGCGACACCCGGCGGTCCGCCATGGCCGGGCAGGAAGCTGATCCTGTCGGAGTTCAGTCCTGCTTGCGCTAGCGCCCTAGCGACAGCGGCCATCGATGAGCCGGACAGGCCCGGCCCCTCATCCACGACGAGCGCTTCGGTAGGGCCGCAGAGTTGCCGCGGCGAGATGTGAATGTGGCGTTTAAAAGGATGCCCCTCCGGCCTCACGGTCAACCGCGTTGCCTGCCAACCGCAACGCTTTAGCGTGGCCGCGACCACGGCCGAGAGTGACGTGCCGATGCTGCGAACGCCGACGACGAGCGCATGGCGGTCAGTGGCGCGTGGGGGCGTTCGGTCGGCCATCCAATGCTCGGCCGCGGCGTAGTATTGCGCGGGGTATAGGCCGTAGAATGCAAAGCCTTCCGGGACCTTTAGCCTCACGGGCCGCTTCAATTCGGCGGACGTTATTGCGCCGAGCTGTTCCAGCTCGCGCGTTATTTCACTGAGATGGGACCTGATGCTCAGCCCGTCAGTGCCCGCGGCCGCCCAACGATTCACAAACGCGGCAGCCGCCCGGTTGGTCAAATGTCTACAGCTCGCGGCCAGGTGCTCGCCACACTCCGGCTCATCTTCGACCGCCTGCTCCACCTGCCCCGCCTGGATCAGCAACGCGCGCAGTGGATCGAGTGACACGGTGTCGCCGTATTCCAGCGCCGCGGCAGCACACTCGCGCAGGCGCGACAGGCATTCGGCCACTTCGGCCGAGTCGGACACGTCACCGTAGATCAGCACCTTCTCTCCAACCTTCGATCAATTCGCAGAGCGCATTCGTCTCGCGAGTTAGCGCGAGGAGGAGCTGGCATTGCCTAACCCGGCATGGTGCGGCCGCCCGTTTCTTCCAGCACGATTCCGCTGATGTAGGAGGAATCCGCGTCGGAGGCGAGGAAGACGTACGCGGGGGCGATCTCCTCGGGTTGGGCGGCCCGCTGCATCGGCTGCTTTTGGCCGAATTGGGCGATCTTTTCCGGGCTCATGCCGCGGTCGGCGGGGTTTAGCGGGGTCCAGACCGGGCCGGGGGCGACGGCATTCGCGCGGATGCCTTTGTCGGCCAACTGCTGGGCGAGGCTCTTCGTGAAGGCGATGATCGCGCCTTTGGTGGCCGAATAATCGGGCAGGGATGCCGAGCCCGTCAGGCCGACCTCGGAACTGGTGGCGATAATGGCCGCGCCGGGGTTCAGATGCTTTATCGCGGCCTTGCTCAGGTGGAAGTAGGCGTCGATGTTGGTGTGGAAGGTGCGCTGCCACTCTTCCTCGGAGAGCTCTTCGAGGCTCTCCTTGCGGTTTTGCCACGCGGCGTTGCTCACCAGGATGTCGAGCTTGCCGAGTTCGCGCACGCAGCGCTCCACGCACTCGGTGCAGAACTGCGGGTCGGTCAGGTCGCCGAGGATCATGATGAATCGGCGGCCTTCGGCTTCGACCGCCCGACGGGTGTCTTCGCCGTCGGTTTGCTCGACGGGCGTGCAGACGATCGCCACGTCCGCGCCTTCGCGCGCGTAGAGCACGGCGACGGCGCGGCCGATGCCGCTGTCCCCGCCGGTGATCAGCGCGACCTTTCCCTCCAGCTTGCCGGCTGCCTTGTAGCGCGGCGCCATGTACTGCGGCTTAAGCGACATCTCCTTCTCCAGCCCGGGCTTTTCAAGTTTCTCCTGTGGATAGGGGGGCTTGGGCTCCGCTTGAGTCTGGGGTAGATCGGGGGCTTCATCGACGAGGTATTGCTGCTCGCCGGGGTACATGTCGGGCGTCGGAAGATCACGGCGGCCCTGCTCGCCCACGCCGGTGATGGGCGTTTGGCCGAGATCGGCGCCCTGCCCCGACGGGATGAACGTCGTATTGGTAGGCCTCATCGGGTCGGCTTGATTGTCTTGCGTCATGGGTCTGGCTCCTCCCGCGTGAAATGGCGGGTGAAAATTTCCGTTCGAATTTCTGTTACTGCGCGGGCGGTGCGGGCCTGGCCAGTTCGTTCCGGATCCAGTCGTGGATGATGCCGGGCAGTTCATCGGCCCACTCATCGAGGCCGTGGCCGACGTGTTCCTTCAGCAGCAGGCGTTTGGGTTCGCGCGCGGCCCGATATACCTGGCGGGAACAGTCGGGCGGAAGGACCTGGTCGTCGAGGCCGTGGGCCAACAACAGCGAGCATCGCGGGCCCAGCCGGCCGACGGGATCTGTGCCGTAGGTCTGGGTGGCCAGGGCCACGCAGGTGCGGACGTCGGGCGAGAGGGCGGCCGCCTGGATCACCACGGCTCCGCCGAACGAATGGCCGACCACGGCAATCGAGGTGATGTGATCGGCCTCGAGAAAGCTGATGCCGGCCAATACGTCCATCACACATTCCTCAAGATCCACGGGAAGGCGATAGCGGACGCGCAGGCCGGCGATGCCGTCGCCCTGAAGCTCGGTACAGAGCTGCGGGTAGAGCGAGCCCCTGACGGGCGAGTCGAAGCCGCCGCCCGCGCCGCCGACGAAAATCGCGCCCTGCATGGTCCCCGAGGCGGGGTAGTAGCGCATCTCGATTGGGCCGCGCGTCGTCTCCTGAATCACCGGCTCGTACCCCTCGGGCGTGCGCGGCCCGCGACGCACATCGGTAATGTGCATGTGGTAGTGAACCGTGTCTTCCCCCGCCTGAGGCTGATTCGACAATTCCGTCATGGCCGACCCCGGCTGTGATACGCCACGCGCAAGACGCTTCTTGTGTGAAGCAATGGGCAGACCAGCGCAACCGCGCACGGCTGAGGCGGCGCACCCATCGCTTCCACAATTTTTTCGATGCGCACGGATGTGCGAAATTCGATCCAATCCGGCAGACCGTTTGCGGAAGGCACCGCCAAAACGGCCAATTCGTTTGACCACGAATGAGCCGGCTTCATTTTGCACCGGAGACTCTCCTATGCGAGCGCGCGTTGGGCTGTTGACTGTCCCTCAGGTTCGATGGGTGCCGTTGCCGGTGGAGCGGGAGCGCGCCGCGTGGCACGGCCCGCCTGGCGCGTCTAGGCCCGTGCGCGATGTGCCCTTTGTGCCGACGCCGGAGGAGGTGGTGGACGACATGCTCGGGGCGGCGCGCCTGAAGGAAACAGACGTGGTGTACGACCTGGGCTGCGGGGACGGACGGATTGTGATCAGCGCGGCCAAGTTCTTCGGCGCACGGGGCGTGGGCATCGACGTCGATGCGGATCGGATTAAGAGCTGTGAACAAAATGCGGCCAAGGCCGGCGTGACAGGACGGGTCCGGTTCGTGCAGCAAGACCTCTTTGCGGCAAATTTGAGCGAGGCCACGGTGGTGACGCTGTATCTACTGCCGTGGGTGAATGTGGGGCTGCGGCCAAAGCTCCTAAAGGAATTGCGGCCGGGGTCGCGGATCATTTCGCACGCATTTTCGATGAAGGACTGGCTGCCGGACCGCGTGGTGCGGGTGTTGAGCGGGAAGAAGATTTTGTACTGCTGGATGGTCCCCGCGAACGTGCAGGGGCGGTGGAATTGCACGTTGCGGCTGGACGACGGCCGCAAGCGCGAGGCGGTTTTGGAGTTTGAACAGGAATACCAGATGGTGATGGGGGCGAGCCGTGTGAAGGGGCGGGAGGTCATGCTGGAGCAAGTGAAAATGGAGGGGCGGCAATTGAGTTTCATGCTGCCATACCGGGGCGGGGGCACGAGCCCGGTGATGTACCGGTGCCACGTGGACGGGGATGTCATGCGCGGAAGCGGCCGGGCGGCGTGGGGGCGTGCGACGGAATTGGAATTGAGGGCCCGGCGGAAAACGTGAACGACACATCGGCCCTCGATGGGGTTTCTAATACTGAGTGTGGCGAATCTCCAAGCGGACTCGCAATAAACGCTGAAATGGCTGGGATGGCCAAGAAACCTCCAGTCGCACTCCAACGCCATCTCTGGCCGGAAGAGCACAACTGGCATACGGCGGGCGGGACGATCAAAGCGAATCCTTTGGCAGCCCGTGGCGCTGGCTTTGCACATTTTTTCTTTCCCATGACCCGGAGGTGTACGGTGAGGACCAGCATCAGCAGCAAGACGTTCGGCGAAAACCGGCCGAATCCGCTTGGTTCCGTGGAATGCGCGCCCGGCAGCTTCAGACCACGGACCACACGCATGCCGGGAATGCAACCGGACGTGTCGGGCAGAACAAGCGGCATGCCGATGTGGGCCGTCGCTGGGATTGGGGCGGGGGTGATGTATTTGCTGGACCCGGTCGCCGGCGCACGCCGTCGCTCGGTGATCCGCACCAAGTTCTTCAGCACCGTGAGGCGGAGCGAGCACGCGGGGTCCGTGACGGCCCGCGACGTGGCCAACCGGCTGCGCGGCCTGGCGGCCCGGCTGCGACACCTGTTCCACCGCGAGTCGCGGGTTGCGGATTCCAAATTGGTCGCAAGGGTTCGCTCGGCAATCGGACGATGTGTGTCGCATCCGTCAGCGATTGAGGTGGACGCCTTCGACGGCCGCGTCATCCTCAGCGGACCGGTCCTCAAGCAAGAGGTGGACGACCTGATCTCCTGCGTGCGCCATGTCGATGGCGTAAAGGAGGTTGATAACCACACGGCCGTGTTCGACAGTCCCGAAGACGTTCCTGCGCTGCAGGGCGGACAATCCCGCCGCGCGCAGCGAAGCCGGTTTCTGCGGGAGAACTGGACGCCCGCGACGCGGGTGATGGGCGCGGCGGTGGGCATCGGGGCATTGGCCGCGGGCCTGTCGTGGCGCGGGCCGATGGGAAAGATGACGGCGGCGTTTGGCGGCGGAGTGCTGCTTCGGGCGCTGACGAATCTTCCGCTCAAGCGGCTGCTGGGGATCGGCGCGGGCCGGCGGGCGGTTGACGTGCAGAAGACGATCAACATCGACGCGCCGATCGACGTCGTCTTCGATTTCCTCAGTGATTTCGAGAGTTATCCCATGTTCATGCACGACGTGAAGCAGGTGCGCGTGCATGGCGACGGCAAGCTGCACGTCGTGCTGGCCGGCCCGGCGGGCGTCAGCATTGGGATCGACGAGCAGATCACCGCGTTCCTTCCCAACCAGCTCATCGCGTGGAGGAGCCTTCCGGGTCAGCTCATCGCCGATGCCGGGGTCGCGCGCTTCGAGCCGAATATCGACGGCAGCACGCGCGTGGACATCAAAATGACCTACAACCCGCCGGCCGGTGCGGCGGGCCATGCGCTGGCCAGCCTGTTCGGGAAGGACGCCAAGACCCTGCTCGACGAAAACTTGCTGCGGGCCAAGACGGTCATCGAGACCGGCCGACAGCCGCACGACGCGGCGGTGCTGCAGCGGTAGGGGAAGGCCGCACGTCATGGTGGAGCGCCGTGATAAACGGCCGGCGGCCGTTCGCGTCTGGCATCTTCACATCTCATAATCCTCCCATCTCATCGATTTTCGATACCATACAAGCCTGTTTGGTCAATGGACGTGTGCAAAAAGAAGAGCCATCGCACGGGGCTGTCCGAAAGATCCTTGTGACCGGATGAAATATGAGCGCACGGATTCATCGCCTTCAGGTAAGGAGACCGCGCCGGCAACCGTCGGCGTTTGAGGCATTGCGGCAAGCGGTGGATGGGGATGCGTTTTGGGAGGAGTACCTGAAGAACTTGTCCGAAGGGACGCCTTCGGGTTTTTCCGTTCATCTGGCGATTTTGGTTGACCGATTTTTGCAGGCGGTGCTTGAGGGGCGCAAGACGATTGAGTCGCGGTTTTCGGTATTCCGGTGTCCGCCGTTTGGGAGGGTGCGGGAGGGGGATGTGCTATTGCTCAAGAAGTCGGGCGGGGCGGTGATGGGAATCTGCCGGGTCGGCAAGACGTGGTCTTATGAGCTTGACCGGGAGTCGCGGCGATTCATTCGCGACGAGTTTTCGGAAGCGATGTGTGCCGAGGACGACGAGTTTTGGCGGGCGCGGGAGCGGGGGAACTATGCGACGTTGATGCAGGTGAAGAACGTGCGGCGAATTACGCCAATGCCCTGGCAGAAGAAGGATCGGCGGGGGTGGGTGGTGTTACAGGCGGGTGAGAGCCAAAGGAAACTGGAACGCGAATCGGCCGAAAGGTGCTCATGAAGCGAATGATCCATTGGGCTTTGGTCATAGCGGCGGTGTTGTTCGCCTGCGCACGGGGGGCGGGGGCGGCGGAGGAGATTCCGGTCACTGGAAAAAGTGAGCCGGGGCTCGTGGCATTTGATCGATTAATGCTCGACTTCCTGCGGGAGAATCAGGTGCCGGGGGGGGCGCTGGCGATCGCGCGCGGGGGGAAGATCGTGTATGCGCGGGGGTTTGGGTTTGCGGACGTGGCGAAGCGCGAAGCCGTCGACCCCGATGCGCTGTTTCGGATTGCCAGCGTTTCCAAGCCGTTTACCTCGGCGGCTATCATGCAGCTTCAGGAGCGCGGGAAGCTGAAGCTCGATGACCCGGCGTTCGCGATGCTGGGGATTGAGCCGCACTTGGCAGATGGGGCGAAGGTCGATCCGCGGCTGGCGAAGGTCACCATTCGGCAGTTGCTCCATCACACCGGCGGGTTTGATCGCGATGTTTCGTTTGACCCGATGTTCCGGTCCATTGAGTTCGCGCGGGCGGTGGGGGCGAAGCCGCCGGCGGGGCCGAAGGAAATTATCCGGTACATGATGGGCCGCCCGCTCGATTTCGATCCGGGGACGCGCGAGGCGTATTCCAATTACGGGTATTGCGTGCTCGGGCGCGTGGTCGAGAAGGCGTCGGGGTTGGATTACTCGAGCTACGTGCAGAGGGAGATTCTGAAGCCGCTCGGGATTCATCGCATGCGGCTGGGGCGCACGCTGCCGGAAAACCGCGCGCCCGGGGAAGTCTACTATTACCCGCGCGGCAACGAGCGCGTGGAAAGCGTGTTCGATGACGGGAAGAAAGTCTCCTGGGCGTACGGCGGATGGTTTCTGGAAGCAATGGATTCTCACGGCGGATGGATCGCCTCGGCGCCGGAGCTCGCGCGATTCGCGAGCTCGCTCGACGATCCGAAGCATTGCCCCGTCCTGAACGCGAAGAGTATTGAAGAACTGTTCGTGCGGCCCAGAGACACCGGATACGAAAAGGACGGAAAACCGAAGGACGCGTATTACGCCTGCGGCTGGCAGGTGCGGCCGGTCGGGCGTGGGAAGATGAACACGTGGCACGCCGGGCTGCTAGCGGGGACGGCTTCGCTGGTCGTGCGAAGGTATGACGGGCTGACGTGGGCGGTCGTCTTCAATTCGGATGACGACCCGAAGGGAAGATACCTGGGCAATTTGATCGACCCGCTGCTGCATCCGGTGGCGGACGGGATCAGGAGATGGCCGGAGGGGCGGGAGTTTGAGGAGGGGAAAGGGGAAACGCTGAACGCTGAACGCTGAATGCTGAACGAATGCGGAGGAATCGCCTCGCCTTTGCTGGGCGTCATGTAGGGTCCGCACCGCGGACCATTCCCACTTCTCCTCTTCACACCAATGACAAATGGCCCACGCCGCTCGGAACGACGTGGGCCACGGGGAAGGGGCAAGATCTCACTGGCCCGACTTAACCCGCCGGGTATGGATTGGGAGTGGGACTTGGAGCGGGGCTCGGGCTCTGGCCGGGGCTCTTGGCGGACTTGATCTTGACGACCTTTGAGAAGTCGAGCTGTCCGAAGAGGCCGTCCTGCTCTTCGTTGATGCCCGCGGTGAAATAGATCAACTGGGTGCTGCTGCCCATTCCGCCGGAGCCGGGGGTCAGGGCCCACAGGCCGTTGATGGTGATCGGATTGTTGCTGGTGTCCTTGAGGGTGGTGATGAAGTTTCCGCTCCGGCTGAAGGCGTCGATCTGCCCGCTGCCGAAATTGCCGACGAGAATGTCACCGGCGAGCTTGTCGAAGCTCTTGGGCGCGATCGCCAGGCCCCAGGGGGAATTGAGGAAGCTGCCGTGCTTGAGGCGGCGGACGAGACGGCCGCTCGTGGAGAAGATGTCGACGAACCCGTTGCCGGCGCCGGCAACGTCGTCGTGCTTTGTGGCGTTCTGTTTGGCGTAAGTCACGGCGATCTGGCCGTTCAAATTCTGCACGTTGAACGGGGCGAAGCCCGCGGGGATCTTCTTGTCATGGAACGCGTTCTTCAGGTTCACTTCCTTGAAGGCGCTGTCGAAGACGTCGATGTTGCCCGAGCGGAAGTTGGCGGCATAGAGGAACGTGCTTTTCTTGATGTTGCCGATGGCGAGGCCCTTGTAGACCGCGCCGCCGGGGGCGGCGGTGCCGTCGAACTCGAGCACCGCGTTTTGAAGGTCGACCGACGGGCTCCAGGCGCTGATGCCGCCGTCTTCACCCGCGAAGATGAACGCCGCGGCTCCGGACGCGTTGCCTTTCGTTACGACAAAGCCGCTGGTGCCATTGAAAACCTGCCCGGTGGGGGAGGCGCTCTGCCCGCCCGCGCCCGGAATGTTGACGACCAGCGACTGCTTCACGCCCGCGCCGTCGTAGAGAGTCGTGACACCAGCGCCATTGTCGGAGACCCAGAACTCCTGATTTGGCGCGAACGCGACGCCCCAAGGGTTCAGCAACTGCGGGTCCTGATGGGCGGCGGTTGCCGGAAGGTCGGACACGAGATTCGTCTGGGAAAATTGGTCCACACTCGCCGACAGGAGTTGCCTGCCTTCGAGGCGTTCGACGAGAGATTGTACGTTCGATTTGCGCGCGGACCGGTCCTGTGCCATTCGCATACGCTGCCTCCGAAGTTGGGAAAGAGTTTCCTGCGAGCCGACGGGCCGAATATAGCGGCTGCGGCGGCCATGCAATTGTTTGCTGCAAGGAATGCAGCATACGGACTGGAGGCTTATGGATGCCGGAGGCGATCCGGAGGTTCTTGAAACCACTCCTAGCTGGGCTCAAGTTTTTGAATCGGCGGGGGCGGGGGGCGGAGCCGCTCCTGGGCGGCGCGTTGCTCCAATGTGTCGCCCGAGAGGATGCAGTTGGGGAAGGCTCGGAGGAACACGTGCGGGACGGATTCGCCCGTCGGCTCGTGCATCTGGGCGGCGCGGTTGCGCAGGGAGATGAACGTCTTGGGGTCGGCCACGGGGAAGGTCCGGCGGGCCGGTTTGGGCGCGTCCGCGGCGGCGGAGCGCAGGGCCGCGGCGCGCAGTGGCAGGGCGATGCGGTCAGGGGCGACGTTGCCTCCCGTGAGCGCTTCCAGACGCTCGAACAATTGTGCGAATTTGCCGGGCTCCCATCCGCCCTGCGCGTAAAGCTGCATCGCGAGTCGATCCGCTTCCTGCTCCTGCGCGAGGGTCGAGCGATTGATGACGAACTGCCAGGCGACCGCGGGCAACGCACGCCCCGGCTCCGGCTTCATCTGGGTTTTCTCGAGGTCGAGACTCATGAGATGCGCGTAGGCGTGCGCCACGGCGGCGGCCAACTCCTCCTCGCTTTGACAGGCTTGGAACAGGCCGTTGTAGATGTAGACGTGGGTGCCTCCGGTGGTGAAGGCGTTGGTGGTGTCGCTGATAACGAGGTGACAACGGACGCTGGCGAGGAAGGCCTCGTTGGCCTTGGAAGGGGCCGCGGTCTTCGCGGCGGCGGCGACGCGGTCGCCGATCTCCTGGAAATAATCGTTCAGATCCGTATCGACCACGACCGTGGAAGCGAGCGCGCCGTCGTGGAGGCGCTGCGCCTGGGCGACGAATTGTTGGGCGGGGGCGGGCGCCTGACAGCCGGAAAGCAACGCCACGGGTATAGCCGCGAATGCAAAATGCAAAATGCAAAATGCAAAGTGGAAAATGGAATGCCGGGGAGCCGGCGCGGCTCGCCGGTCATGGGCCGTATCGGAATATCCGAACGCGGCCTCGGTCTCGAATGATTCCCTCTGTGGGCCTTCTCTCACTTTGCATTTTCCGTTTTGCATTTTGTACTTTGAATTCAATTCAATCGGCCACAGCCCCTCGGTGACAGTCTCACTTTCCAGACGCCGCAGCCTCCTTATTCCAGATGTACGCTTGTTCTCCCAGCGCCAATCGGGCTTTTTCAGCCAGGGATCTGGATGGGGCGGTGAAGGCCAGCCGCAGGCCGACATCGGCGTAGCTTTCTTCGGTGTGGTCTACCGGCAGGGGCTTGTCCAAGGGGATTTCGGGGGCGGAAAGGGACGAGCCGCCGATGACGAAGATGCTGCCGGACGCCTGGTCGAGGAATTTGCGCGCCGCTTCGGCGGTCTTCTTTTCGGGCCAGGC
>JAQGHH010000482.1 GCA_028288945.1 Phycisphaerales bacterium | reverse complement strand
GCGGGGTCAGCCGGGGACGGCGCGGTCAGGCCCACCTCCGCGGCCGACACGACGGCATGCTTCCCGGTGACCGAATCCGCTCGCGTTACGAGAAGCAGACCTCCCGATCCGCTCACCAGCTCACAGAGCCCGGCGAGCAAGTGGCGCTTGCGGCTCACGGGATCGGTGACCCCGTGCAGCGCGTGGCTCAGCCGCAAGAGCATCCGCAGTTCAGAAGTTTTCCAGTTCTTCGCGACCAACCGACGTCTGCCTTTCCCGATATGGTTAGGCAGAGTATCGGCGGAAGCGTGGTCGCGCTCACATCACCTAAACAGGTGAATCGCCCCGATAGGTGGCGTTAACAAACCGGGCAAGCAACTCGCCCCGGCTGTTCACTTCGAATTTGCGGTAGAGGGCTTTCACATAGACGTGCACGGTGTGCTTGCTGACGCCCAGTCGCCGGGCGATTTCCTTCTCGGCGTCGCCCGCGAGGAGCCGTTGCAACGTCTGCTGCATCCGCGGCGGAAGTCTGGCGTCCATTCCATTAGAGACGGTGGCGGAATCGATCGCGACGGGTAGGGGTTCGACGGCACGTGAAACCGGCTTTCCCCCCATTTGCTCCCCCAGCAGCTTGCAAAGATCCGCGACGAGTTTGCGCTTGGCCTTGGCCGCATCGACTTTCGCATCGCCATTGATCGGCGCCGCGTCGAGGCTGCGCATCACGCGCACCATCGCCCCCACGTTCCCCATGCGAGTCGGCGCACGATCCGAACCATTCAACTCGGACATGAACCATCCTCCCTGAACCCCTCACTGCGCCCATTTCACCACCGTCTTTGGCGTCAAGCAACGGCTTGTAATGAGGTATATCACCTATTTAGGTGAATTGCGGACAAATACAAAACATCCATGATGGCCTGCCGTGGCCAGCGCCCTCCGGTGGCCCAGCCGTCGGGGGGGCGGCTGCGGCCCCCGGAGGGCTGAGAAGTAAAAAGTAAAAAGTCGAAAAGCAAAAGTAGGCAGGCAGCCCCCTGCACGACCTGCATAAACCGGATTTCCCGCATCTTCATAGCCACGGCATCCCACCTTTTACTTTTTACCTTTCACTTTTTACTTCCCCATCCCTCCTTACAATGTCCGCCCTATGGCTGAACTCAAATCCTGGCAGGCGCGGATCGGCGAGGCGACCGATGCGCTGGCCCAATCGTTCGTCGAATCAATCTCCTACGACCGCCGGCTCTACAAGCACGATATCGCCGGCAGCATCGCCCACGCGACGATGCTCGCTAAAGTAGGACTTATTACAGACGCCGAGCGCGAGGCGATCGTCGGCGGCCTTCATTCCATCCAGCGCGACATTGAAGCGGGCAATTTCGTTTTCGATGAGAGCCTGGAAGACATTCACATGGTGGTGGAGGACGCCCTAATCAAGCGGATCGGCGACCCCGGCCGCAAGCTCCACACCGCCCGCAGCCGCAATGACCAGGTCGCGCTCGATCTGTCGCTTTGGGTCCACGACAACGCGATCGAGATTGGCAAAAAGCTCCGCGATCTCTGCCGGGCATACGTCGCCCTCGCCCAGCGCAGCGGCGACATCGTCATGCCCTCCTACACACACCTGCAGCGAGCCCAGCCGATCCTCGCCGGGGCCGAATGCCTGGCGTGGTGCACGATGTTCTCGAGGGACGCCGACCGGTGCGCCACCGCGTTCCAGTTCACAGGCACCCACGACATCCCACTGGGGAGCGGGGCGATCGCAGGGTCGTCGCTGCCGATTGATTCCGGGATCACCGCGCAGTTGCTCGGCTACGAGCAGCCGCCGCTGAGCAGTATCGAGCAGACCGCCAGCCGCGATCAGGCGCTGGAGTTTCTGTTCTCGCTGGCGATGGCCGCGATGCACCTGTCGCGGTGGGCCGAGCAGTGGGTCATTTATTCCTCGACCGAATTCTCGTTCATCAAGACCGCCGATCGGTACACGACCGGCTCGTCGATGATGCCGCAGAAGCGCAACCCGGACATGCTCGAGCTCATCCGCGGCCGCTGCGGCACCGTCTACGGCGACCTCGTCTCCCTGCTCACCATCTGCAAGGGCCTGCCCATCGGCTACAACCGCGATCTGCAGGAAGACAAACGCGTGCTCTTCCGCGCGTACGACACGGTCAGCGCCTGCGTGACGATGGCCGCGGCCATTGTCACCTCGACCAACTACGTCCGCGAAAACATCGAGCCCACGCTCGAACGCGGGTTCCTCGACGCCACCAGCCTCGCCGAGTACCTGGTGACGAAAGGCATCGCGTTCCGCACCGCCCACAAGATCGTCGGCACGCTGGTCGCCCGTTGCGAGGCAGAGAAAAAGCCGGCTCTTGCCGGGCTTTCGGTCACTGATTTTGTTGAAGCGGCAAAGGCCGCGGGAGCAAACCCGTCGGGGATCGGTGCGGACGTGTACGAAGCGCTAGGTTCAAGAAACGTAGCCAGGCGTTACCGCAGCCCCGGCGCAGCGGGCGGCCCGCCGTACGAGCAGAGGCTGGCGGAATGGAAGGCGAAGCTCGGCGTCTAGATTCGCCCGGCGGCGACCAAAGTGGATACGCGATTGAGCCTGTTTCGCACGCCCTCAGCTCGCGGCCGTGCCGATCGCGGCGGCTATTGTGGAATCGCCGATTGGATCAACGCCGTCACCGCGGCGAATTTCTGCTCCAATGAGGGATACGCCACAATGCGGTGGAAATGGGGATGAGGCGCCCACACCCGCGCCAGCCGCTCGCCCGTTGTGATTGCGTCGTTAGCGGACTCATGCCGGCAGGGGTTGGAGGCATCGCCATCGTATTCCCCGACGGCCGCACAGCTTTCCATCCAGATGACGCGGTCATACCGCTTCAGTTCCAGCTCGCGCGACGTGCCCAGCGCGTGCCAATAGTCATCGGCGCCGTCCGGCCAGTAGGCGGAGCCGTCGACGCTGCCGCGGTCCAGCAGCAACGTTCGCCCGGCGGCCGCGTCCGCGTAGAACTGTTCCTGTTCAAGCTGAAGCCGATAGATCCGCCGCTGGGCATCGCGCCGGCCCGCGTCATCGAGCCGGTCCCAGCGGGATTGCAAGGCGCGATACACCTGCGTTGCGGCCTCGGGCACGGCCACGAATTGCTCGGGCCGTTCGGCCGCAAGGCGGAAAGCGATCGTCGTCTTCCCGGCCCCGGGCCCGCCGGTAAATACAATCCGCCGGACCTGGGAGGCGGCAGAATCTGAGAAGAGCAAGGTCATCGAAAGTAATTCTATAACGCCTGGCTGTCGGATGAACAAAATCTGCCATTCCCACGCCTTCCGCCCGGTGGATAATCCGGTTAGATTCCGGGTCTGTTGACGTCTATAGTTTTTTGGTCCGAGTTTTCCCTGGAGAGACATTGAATAAACGATTCTTGCGTATTGCCCTGGTCGTCGCGGCGACCGCTGGCGTCTCGATGCCGCTGTTGTTGCAGGTTAAGAACGGCAAGGCCGCCGACCCGGCCGCACCGGCGTCCGCGCCGGCCGCGGACCCGGCCAAGGCCGCGCCCGTCTCGGCGTTCCCGCAGGTGGACCCGAACAAGGTCGTCATCACCGTCGGCGACCAGAAGATCACGGCCGGCGAATTCAACGCCTTCTTCTCCGAGCTCGACCCGAACATGCAGGCTCGCGTCCTGGCCCGTCCCGAGGCCAAGCGCCAGCTCGCCGAGCAGTACCTGGACATGAAGCTTTTGTCCGCCGAGGCCAGGCGCCTTAAGCTCGATCAGACCGTCCGTGTGAAGACCACTTACGATCAATTGCTTGCCAATGCGGTAGTCGTGAATCTTGCCGAGCAGAAGGAGGCCGACCAGAAGTTCTTCAATGACAACAAGTCCTGGTTCGACGAGCTCGAGGCCCGGCACATCTTGATCGGCGTCGAAGGCGCGGGCGTGGGCGACGCCAAGCTCACCGACGCACAGGCCAAGGCCAAGGCCGACGACATCCGCCAGCGGCTGGACAAGGGCGAGGCGTTCGCCACGCTGGCCCGCGCCGAATCGGACGACAAGGGGTCCGCTGCGGCCGGAGGAAGCCTGGGCACCATGAAGCGCGGGCAGATGGTCCCGCAATTTGAGGCCGCCGCATACAAATTGCAGAAGGGCGAAGTCAGCCAGCCGGTGCGAACGCGGTTCGGCTACCACATCATCCAGGTACTCAACCGCACGACGCCGACCTATGAGCAGGCCGCGCAGCGCGTCAGCCCGCGACGGCTGGAGGTGCTGATCGAGCAGTTGAAGAAGTCCGCACAGCCCGAGATCGACGATTCCTATTTCGGCGCAGCCGAGCCGAGCCGCGCCGAATCAGGCGCGGACGCTCCCGCCCAGCCCGCCGCCGGCAAAGTTCCGGGGAAGGCCAAGTAGCCTCGGGGCTCGAGTCGGCCGTGCGATTTATCGAAGAAACAGCGAAGACCCCGGCATCCCCCCAATGCCGGGGTCTTTTATTTGAAGGTCGTCCCGACCGAGGGAAATCAGTGCCAGCAATGTCAGATAGGCCAGCGACAGGAACGCGCACAACAGCACCGCCATGGCGAACTGCTTCGGGTAATCCATCGGATGGAGTACTTGTGAGATGATATCAGCGAGCAGCTCAACGGGATTGGAAACGACGTCCCAACTGTTGAACCGCCCAAATCGTCCAAGAGAAATGCCAAAGCTCCCGAGTACCAGCGCCCCCGCGGACGTCGCCCGGCCCCAACCTGAGCCGACACACTCACTGACAACCCGCTGAACCAGGAACAGTGAAAGCAACCCCAGCAGCAGTCCGTTCCACGCGAAGCCGATGGTCAGCATGAGATCGCACCACCACGGCCCATTATGCTCTTGCCCGAGATGAACGAAATCGGTGAGCAGATACGGTGCGTTGGGAAAGAAGAGCAGCCACAACACGCCGAGGACCACCATCTTCGCCGGGCGCGGATTTCCGCCGGCGTGCGTGAGACAAAGCGCAACGGCGAAGCCAAACGGCACCCAGGCGAGGAACAGATTCCACACCAGAAACGGGTACGCGAAGCGCCCGCCCACCACCCACCGCGAGACGAGAAGCCCCAACGACAAGAAGGTAGAGGCGGCCAGCAGGCCGAGAACCAATAGCGGCCGGCGATATTTGGGATCAATGACCGAGTGGGTTTGCATATCAAGTTTCCCAGAAGCAAAAGGCCCCCGCCAAGGACAAATGGGACTTACTTTGCAATGTAAAGTATATCGGCCGGTCTCGACAAAGGGAAGACAAAAATTTCTTCGCACGGTAGGCGGCGCCAATCCGGCACACGTGAGAATTGCAATCCAAGCTTCCGCGTTCCACAATCCGTGACGGAGGATATCCTTGCCCTCGATCGTTGAATACGACCGCGTTCTGGCCCGCATGACCGGGCAGGGGATGCGCTGTCTCTACCACAACAGCGGCGCGTTCGGGCTACAGCCGGGCGTGGAAGCGCACTACGCGGGTTGGATCGGCCCTGAAGATTCAACCATTCGGCCGGAGGCACGCCGCCGCGCCCGGCAAGTCCCCGCGCCTCATGAAGCAACACTCGCGTCGCTGACGACGCGGGCTTGGCTCGAGATGCTGGCGGGGCCGGCGTGGGTCATGCCCAAGAGCCACTGGGCGCACGACCTGGATCTGGGCGGAAAAGCCTGGATGTCGGCGGCTTTGCAAAACGCGGACATTGATCCGATGAGACTCGCCACACTGAACAACGCCGCGGCCATCGAGTTTATGCCCCATGAAGCCGAGCGGTTCACGCGGTTCGTCCAGACCCTGCTCGAAAAATTGCTCGGAAGCGATTTTGCTGTCGTCTTTCCCGTCCACCCGATCGTTTGTACGCTTCACCATCACAAGCAGATCTGGTGGGTCACCGGCGACGCGTCACTACTGGCCCGGATCGACGGACTGCTGACCACCTGACCCTGCATCCACGGAGGCGGAGCGATCATGATCGTCTACGTCGGCATCAATTATAAGAGCATCGTGCAGGGGAGCGCGCTGAAGGATGTCACCTGCGAGCATTGTGGCAGCGTCTACCACTACGAATACCGTTGCATCGCTACTCGCGAGACTAACAGCCCTTACGGGATCAACGAGGTCAGGGCGCGAGAGCGCGGACTGGAAGGCGCCTCCCGCGCGGTACGCCGGGGACTGCGCAGCGGCATCGCGCCCGTCGCCTGCCCCGATTGCAAGCGCATCCAGACGGACATGGTTTTCGACCTTCGGCGTCGCTATCGCCGGCAGTGGCATGGGCTCGGATGGGTCGTGCCCGGGATTCTCGCGGCCCTGTGGATAGGCATCTATTTGCTCGAATCGAACTTTTTGGACGATCCGCTGCCGGCCCAGGCGAAAGTGGTCTTGGTTGTGATCGGGATCGCGGCCATTGGGTGCTTTCTTGTGTTTGGGGCGTGGAGTTGGGTGGAGTCGTTGTCACTTAACGACGCCCACTTTGGAAAATTGAGCGTGGTGCTTGGTAGTCCGGGGCCGGCGCCAGTGGCCAAAGCCCTGAGTGAGGTCTCGGCGGGTAAAACTGATCCACCGCAATCCGCAAAAAGCCACTGAGCATTGCGCCTATTCTTGATCGGGATTGTCTTTCTTTGTTCTCTTCATGAGTTCCAAGGCGCGTTCTTTCGCCGCCGCCCCGATTTGTTTTGCGCCGTTGGTCGCACTCTTGCCCAACTCCTTCGCGTCGACTTCGTTTAGCGCCTGGACGCCTTTCTCCACCGCCGCGTGCCCGACGGGGGCGGCGGCGTCCATCGCATGCTCGAGCCGTGCATCCATCCGTTCAGTCACCTGGGCAATCCGCTCGAGTTTCTTGAGCGCCGCATAACAACTGACCCCCATCAGGATCACCAGCGCGATCGCACTAAATACCAGCACCCGCTCGTTCGCCCGATTCATCGCCTATCCCTTTGAATATATGGCCGAGGTTTCAACGGTCCTGACCGCCGGCATCTGCTCGACATTCCCCTCCTTGTCGGTCGCCTTCGCATCGATCGTCTTAACGCCCGCGGCTTCCAGTGTGATCTCCCAATCGGCCACGCCCGAGTGTGAAGCCGTAATCCGCGCCGGCTCGCCGTTCACGGAGACCGAGGCGATTTCTCCATCATCCTGGCTGACGCCGCGGACGAGGAGCTTGTCGCCGGAGCGGCGGACCGTGGTGATGATCGTCGCGGGGGGCAGATCATCGACTGGGGTTAGCAATGTCGGGAAGGGCACTGGCGCCACGGCCGCGGCTTTCACGTCCGGGCCGGTGAAGCCGGGGAGTTGTTTGTACTCGCCGTCGTTCATGAGCTGCGGGAAGTGTACGCTCACAACCTTTAGCGCCTGACCCTGCTGGGGCATGTCGTGGAAGTAGTAGACGACGCCATTTTCGAGCTTGTCATTCCGCGGGCCGCCGCCCAAGTCGACGACGTTGGAGTCGTGGGATATGCTATTTTTGAAAATCACGTTGCGGAAGTGGCCGGTCTGCCCGGGCTTGGGGGACGTGCAGGTGAGCTGGATGATTGGGTCGCGGCCGATTCTGCAATTCTCCAGCGTCAGGTTCTCGTAGGTAAATGAGCCGTATTGAATGCTCTCGTCGTCGTGCCCGCGGTTGATCGGCTCGGAGATGACAGTGTTGAGATAAATATTGCGATAGACGTGATCGCAGTAATCGGGGTGATAGACGCCGTAGACGGCGTGGTCGATCGCCAGACCCTCCATGAGGAACGACCAGAGGTTGGGGCGGAGGGCGTAGTGCGATTGCCACACGCGCAGGTTGCGGGCGATAAAGGGGTGGCTCGTGTCCGAATGGATGGCCCCGGCGGGGTCGTCGCCGAAGTTGAAGGCGTAGAGGCCGTCGCAGTGGGATTCGTTGTCCTCGAAGCGCAGGAACGGGATCGTGCGGATGTCGCGCGATGCGATGGAGCCGTCGGGCTGGCGCACGCGATAGACGGGGGTTTTTCCGCGGGATTTTTCGATCTGGAACTTGTAGCCGTAGAGGTGGTTTTCACAGGCGACGTTGCGGACCAGCGTGTTGCGGCCGTTGGCCCACCAGAATCCCGCGCCTTCATTGTCATCAAAGTCGAGGGCCTGCTTGGGCAGCTTCTTTCCTTTCAAGGCCTGGATGGCGAAGTTGTGGTCGAGCAGGTTGTATTGTTCGGTGGCATCTTCGAGGAAGAAGCCATGGCCGACGCACTGGTAGCCGACGCAGTCGCGAACGAGGAGATAGTCGGTGCCGTGGATGGCCATGAAGCGGTTCTGTGAGTCCCAGATGCTCGCGCCGACGACGCCGTTGCCGCGCATGGAATCGCGAACGAGGTGGAAGTGAACGGGATATTTACCGAGCACGTTGCGTTTGCCCAGATGGCGGAACTCGGCGTACGAAATGCCGCCGGTGCTCTGGAAGTGGTACATCGTGTGGCCGCGAACGCCCTGCGGGTCGGCGGATTCGATCACGACGTTGCGCGAAAGGTTCGCCGCCTCGGTGGCGTTGCCGCCCAGAACGACGTGGGTGGCCGTCAGCGGCTGATCGAAACGGATCGTCTTTCCATCGACGGCCGTAATGATGCGCTCTTCGGTTGTGGTCAGCTCGGGATGAT
>JAQGHH010000476.1 GCA_028288945.1 Phycisphaerales bacterium | reverse complement strand
CACGCGCACGGGTGGCGGAGTTGGAATCGCTTGCGGGGAAGGTGCGCGAGCTGGACGCCGCCCGGTCGGCGGCGAAAGCCGCGGCGGACGCGCTGGCGGCGCGGACGAAGGAACAAGCCGCCTCGCGCGCGGCGCTGGAGCGCCTGCGGCAAACGTCCGCGGCGGCCGCGGAGAGTCTCAAGCAACTGGAGCTCGCCGCGGCGCAGGCCAAGGCGTTCGCACTCGCGGCCGACAAGGCGCGGGACGCCCTCGCCCAGCGCGAGCGGCTCGAAATCCTCAGGAAGGAAATGACTCAGGCCGAGACGCGGTCGCAGACGGTCGGCCGCATGCTCGCTGCGGAGCGAAAGCTGCTGGCCGCGGAGACCAAGGCGCTGGATGCGATGGGCGTCGCGTGGCGCATCGGGCAGGCGGCGGTGCTCGCGCGCGATCTGGCGGAGGGCGCGCCCTGCCCGGTCTGCGGGTCGGTGCATCATCCGAACCCCGCCGTCGCGCATGACCAGATCCCGCGGCAGGAGGCGCTCGACGAACAACGAAAGCACATCGAAGAGTTGACCGCTTCGACGTCGCAATTGCAGGACGAGCAGGCCTCGGCGCAGCAGGCGGTGGCGGCGGTACGGGCTTCCGCCGCCATCACCGAAGCCGGCCTGGGCGAGCGGGCCGTGGCGAGCGTCGAATCCGTCCGCTACGACGCCGAGCAGGCGGCGCAAAAAGTTCAGACGGCCGAGGCCGCCGGCATCGACGCCGCGAAGAAGTCCGCGCAGCTCGGCCAGCTGCGGCAGCAGGAGGAGAAGGCGGCGCAAGCAATGACGGTTCTGGACGCCGCCGTCGCGACGGCCGGCGCCCAGGCAAAGGCCGGCGAGGCCGTCGTTGCCGAGCGCGAAGCGGGCGTGCCCGAGGCGCTGCGCGCGCCCGATGCGCTGGAGCGGGAGAAACAATCCGCCGCCCGCACGTTCAAACGACTGACCGATGCGCTGGAAATGGCGCGAAAGGCCGCCGAGCAGGCGCGGCTCGGGCACACCGAGGCGCAGGCCGCGCTCGTCGCGGCGGCGTCTTCGGCCGATGTCGTGGCGGCGGACGCCGAGACGATGCGGCTTGACTTCGTCCGTCGCGTGCTCGAAGCGGGTTTCGGAGATTACGACGCCTTCAAAGCCGCCAAGCTCACCGACGCGCAGATCGAGACGTACGACCGGGAGATCCGCGACTTCCGCGTAGCGCTCCAAGGGGCAAAGGGCCGCGTCGAACGGACGGCCGCCGACGCGGCGGGCATTTCGCCGCCCGACGTCACGGCCCTCAAGGCGGCCGCGGAAGCCGCGGAAGCCGCGGTCGAGCAGAACGTTCGCGAGGAGGAATCACTCGCGACCCGGCTTAAGCAGTACGACGAGCAATTGAGCCGCCTCCGCGCGCTGGAGGCGGACCTGCAGGCGATGGACGCACGCTATCAGCTCATCGGCCAGGTGTCGGAGGTCGCCAACGGGCGCAACGACTATCGCATGACGTTCCAGCGGTTCGTGCTGGGCGTGCTGCTCGACGAAGTGCTCGCCGCGGCGAGCCTGCGGCTGCGGATCATGAGCCGCAGCCGGTATGTGCTCCAGCGCCTGAAGGACCAGGCCGTCGGCCGCGGCGCGGGCGGGCTGGATTTGGAAGTCCACGACGAGTGGACCGGCACCACCCGCGCCGCCTCGACCCTCTCCGGAGGCGAAAGCTTCCTCGCCTCTCTCGCGCTGGCGCTGGGCCTGGCCGACGTCGTCCAATCCCGGGCCGGCGGCATCCGCCTGGACACGATCTTCGTCGACGAGGGCTTCGGCACCCTCGACCCCGAGGCCCTGGACCTGGCCATCCGCGCCTTGCAGGATTTGCAACAAGGCGGCCGACTCGTCGGAATCATCAGCCACGTGACGGAATTAAAGGAATGGATCGACGCGAGATTGGAAGTATCCAGCGGCCGCCGGGGGAGCAGCGCGAAGTTTGTCGTAGCTTGAGGAAGTTCTGAGTGCCCAGACGTCCCGCACCGGGCAGAGATAAGGTGGCAGGAACCCATCCACCAGGTTGTGCAGTAGGTTCCTGACACCTTTCCTCGGCCCTCGCACGACCACTGGCTGCCGTTCAAGGTGGGGCTGGGCGCGGGGATCAGCATGGGCTTCGCCGAGGCCCTGAGCGACGACGGCAGCCTCACCGGCCGCGGCCACCCCTACGTCCGCGGCGTCGTCTGCGGCCTCATGACCACCCTCGGCGGCATAGGCCACACCATGCCCTACCTCATCGCCAACCTCCACCTCGCCACGTCCGTCGCCATCGGCGTCGTCATCTTCGAACTCGCCGCCATCTCCTACATCCGCCACCGGTACATGGAGTCGCCGTGGGTCTCGGCGACCGTCCAAGTCGTCCTCGGCGGGGTGCTGGTGTCCCTGACTTGGATATTGATCGGGAGTTCTTGAACCTCCCTCTCCCTTCCAGAGAAAGGGCGGGACTTCGACAAGCTCAGTCGAGCGGGTGAGGGTGAAGCGCGGGAAGTCCCGGTCACGCAACGATAACAACTTATGTTTGAACGGTCGCGCAACCCCCTCCCTCATTTCCAGCCCGCGGCAGCGGTTCGATGACCGATTGTGACCGATTTGACCGGCTTTGCACAACAGAACGATTTTGCCCAAAAAAGTGGCGGGCTCAAACAGGTCCGCAGGGCGAATAATCCAGTTGAGCTCACCATGTATTGGCAGTTAATTG
>JAQGHH010000415.1 GCA_028288945.1 Phycisphaerales bacterium | reverse complement strand
GAGCCGTCGTAATCGACACCCAGGCCGCCGCCGATGTCGATGTACTTGAGGCCGGCGCCAAGCCGCTGCATTTCCGTGTAGACGCGGACGAGTTCGATAATCGCGTTCTTGATGTTGCGGATGTTGTTGATCTGGCTGCCCAGGTGGAAGTGCAGCAGATTCATGCAGTCGCCCATGCCGTTCTGGCGGAGGTATTCGAGGGCGTCAACGACTTCATTGATGAACAGCCCGAACTTGGAGCGCACGCCGCCCGATTGCTCCCAGCGGCCGGCGCCCTTGGCGGACAACTTCACGCGCACGCCGATGGAGGGCTTCACGTTGTGCAGTTTGGCGTACTTGACGATCAGCTCGAGCTCGCTGAACTTCTCGACGACGGGGATGATGTTCTTGCCGATCTTCGTGGCGAGGATGACGGCCTCAATGAACTCATCGTCTTTGAAGCCATTGCAGATGATCGGCGTCTGATCGTCTTCCACCAGCGCCATCACCGCCAGCAATTCCGGCTTCGACCCGGCCTCCAGCCCGAAGTTATAGGGCTTGCCGAACTCGAGGATTTCCTCGACGACGTGGCGCTGCTGGTTCACCTTAATAGGGTAGACGCAGCGGTACTCGCCCTTGTAGTCGAATTCCTTGATCGCGTTCGTGAACGCCGAGTGCAGACGGCCGACGCGGTCTTTCAGGATGTCGGTGAAGCGGATGAGCATCGGAAGCTGGATGTCGCGCTCCCGCAGCTCGTCCACCAGCTTCTTGAGGTCGATCGACAGGTCGGCGTCGTGAGTCGGGTGGACGGCGACATGGCCCTCGGGATTCACGGAAAAGTATCCCTGGCCCCAATTCTTCACGCCGTACAGACGCTCGGAATCGACCGCGGACCACGTCTTCGCCGGCGCGACCGAAGTGCCGGTGGCGCCGTTTCCATTTCCGTTTCCGATTCCGGCATGACCGTTTGTGGCGTGGCCGTTCGCGGCGTGGCCGTTGCCGTTCACGGTGGCAGGGCCGCCGGCCGATTCCGCCCGCAATTCGATCTTCTGATCAAGCGATGTTTGCATCCGTTTCCCTTGTCTTCGCGCCCGACACCTTGAACCAATCAATATCGTATCGTGTCTTACGCAAAGTCAATTAAAAGAGTGCCTTTTTCATCAGGCAATGTGAAAAAAATCGCGTCCGCGAATCATGGGTCTCATCCCGCAGAAGGCGAGCCACCGAGACCAGAGAGACCACAAAGGGCATAGAGAGGATGGCGGAGAGAAAATCGGCTTCCGGTGCAAGAATACCGTCGATCTCCCTCCGTGGTCTTTGTGGCCTCCGTGCCCTTTGTGATATTTCATTTTTTCCGCAACGCATCTACCACTTTGGTTGCTGTTGAGTCAGGCAGTGGATCGCGCCCAGACCCCAGATTAATTCGACGCAGTCGACGCCGATCACCTTGTGCCGGGGCAAATGCCGCTGGAGCGTCTCGAGTGCCTTGCGGTCGGCCTTCTTGTTCCGGTACGTCGGCACGAGCAACGCGCCGTTGATGAAATAAAAATTAACGTATGTGGCCGGGAGGCGCTGGCCGTCGTACTCGATTTTCCCCGGCATGGGGATTTCGATGACCTGGAACGGCCGGCCGTCCTGGTCGTGCAACGAATCAAGCCGTCGGCGGTTGTCCTTCAGGATTTTGTAGTTCTCATCCTTCGGGTCATCTTCGACGGCCGTGACGATCGTCGTGGGGTTGATGAACCGGGCGAGGTCATCCACATGGCCATCCGTGTCGTCGCCGACGATCCCCTCGCCCAGCCACACCACGTGCGTTTGGCCGTAATTGTCCTTCAGGTATTGCTCGACCTGCTGCTTCGAGAGCTTCGGGTTCCGGTTTTTGTTAAGAAGGCATGAAGTCGTGGTCAGCACGGTTCCCGCGCCGTTGAAATCAACCGCGCCGCCCTCCATCATGATCCCCGGATAAGACACCGGCAGGCCAAGCTCCTCCGCGATCCGCGTCGGCACCGCATCGTCGTCATCGTACGGCGGGTACTTGCCGCCCCACGCATTAAAGCCCCAATCGACGATCGCCGTCTCCCGCTTCCCCGCCCGGTTCTTGCGCAAAACAAACGCCGGCCCATGGTCCCGGCACCAGCTCTCGTTGGTTTTGATGTGGTGGAAGAAGACGTTCTTCAACGGGCAGCCGTGCTCCGCAAGCTGCCCGCGGACGATCCGCTCGTAGTTCCCATTGGGAACATTGATCTCCACCCGCTCCCGCGGCGTAATCTCCCTGATGATCCGCGCCAGGTTCTCCGGCACCGTGTGGTACTTGTCCGGAAACGAAATCCCCTCCGGCCGCGGCCACGAAAACCACGTCGCGCGGTGCGGATGCCATTCCGGAGGAAACGAATAACCAAGAGCGGCGGGGGACTTGTCGAGGACTTTGAGTTTGGGCATTGGAATGAGAGGCAGTTTCGTAGGGTCCGCATCGCGGACCACCATCAAAATGTCTATGGGAACAATTCCGGCGCGCCCTAAAGGAATAACCCATCAGGCTTCGCAGTACAAAAACTGATCGTCCGAACGTGTATTACGCGAGTGACGGCGTTGAGGCGGTAGGTAATAAAGACGTAATAGGTCAATCCGTTACGCTCTCGCTTGAAATCATGTACGGCGGCTGTCGTGTGCCCGCGTCGCCGAGCGGGTGGATTGGATGCCAATGCTTCAAGTTCGTCGAGCGTCTCTTCCTGCAGCCAAATCTCCAAAGCATGGAGCCCTTCGATGGCATCATCACCGAGCGCCAAGCTGAAGCTCACGCCGGACCTCCTCAAGCGGGGTAACCTTTCCCGCTTCCAAGTCCCGCTCTGCCGCTTCGACTTGTTCCGGCGAAACCGAGAGCATCGCCCGAGTCCGCCCATAGCCATCCCGCAATTCGCCCGCACCCTCGACAAGGATCGACCGCTTTTCCAACCGGCCGAGTCGGTAAAGCACTCCTTCGGTCTGACGAGCCCATTCTTCGTACATGCCCCGAAGCAACACGGCCTTTTGTCGGTCGAAAAGTGAACTGCCTTCGGGCATCAGGTTTTCATCGAGTTTTTCGATCTGGCCGAGATCGCTTAGCGATGCTCGCACAACCTGCGCGGCAAATCCCCGCGTGCGCTCCGGCGATTCATCCGACGCCAAGATCACATCGAACAGGGGCAACGCTACCATCTATTCACCTCGTCAACATTATACCATTGATCTTGATGACTCACACCGCATCCACAAACCTCTTCGTCAAATCCCCGTACGCATCGATCCGCCTGTCCCGAAGAAACGGCCAATGCGTCCGGCTGAACTCCACCTTCTCCAGATCGCATTCCACCATCAGCACCTCTTCCTTCTCGCTCGACGCCTTCTTCACGATCTGCCCGTTCGGCGAGGCGATGAACGACTGGCCCCAGAACTCAAGGCCGTCGGCGTTCACGGGTTTGCCGCTCGTGTCGAGGATCTTTTCCAAGCCGATGCGGTTGGGGGCGCAGACATAGCA
Source organism: Phycisphaerales bacterium (assembly GCA_028288945.1). GTDB lineage: Bacteria > Planctomycetota > Phycisphaerae > Tepidisphaerales > Tepidisphaeraceae > RYN-428. The sequence goes on along the minus strand of JAQGHH010000415.1, from coordinate 300 downwards.
GCCGTTGGCGACGGCGTGCGAGCGCTGGATCAACTCCCAACTGTCGTGCTGGGCGTGGCCGTACTCGGCCTTCTCGGTCGGGTGCCAGCCGATGGCAGTGGGGTAGAAGAGGATCTCGGCGCCTTGCAGGGCCGTCAGACGCGCGCCTTCGGGGTACCACTGGTCCCAGCAGATCAGCACGCCGATCTTGCCGTGGGTCGTGTCCCAGGCGCGGAAGCCGGTGTCGCCGGGAGTGAAATAAAACTTCTCGTAGAAGAGCGGGTCATCGGGGATGTGCATCTTGCGGTAGATGCCCTTGAT
>JAQGHH010000439.1 GCA_028288945.1 Phycisphaerales bacterium | reverse complement strand
GGGAGCGCTGGCAGATCCACCTGGGAATGCAACGGGATTGGTGACATGCCGGCTGTCGCGGTAGGATCGAAGGCCTATGGGGATTGCGGACCGGGATTACTATCGTGACACGCTCCCGCGGGCGGGGTTCGGGCATTTCAGTGCCTGGTCGGTAACGACCTGGCTCATCGCCATCAACGTGGCGGTCTTCTTTCTGGACGCCATCCTTCAAAGGGCGCACGGGACCGGGATCGGGCCGGACGCATATGACCGGTTTGTACCGACATCCCGGTTTGATCGCATGGGGCCGCTGGAAACGTGGGGGTACTTCTCCACGCTCACGGCGGTGACGCACCTCCAGGTCTGGCGGTTCTTCACGTTTCAGTTCTTGCACGCCTCGCCGATGCATCTGATCGGGAACATGTTCGGGATCTATCTCTTCGGGCCGATCGTCGAGGCGCACTTCGGTCCCCGACGGTATCTCGCTTTTTATCTGCTCTGCGGCCTGGCCGGGGCGGCGTGTTACCTGCTGCTGGCGGCGTGCCACGTGCTCGTAACCGACCAGGAGACGCCGCTGGTCGGGGCGTCGGCGGGGATCTTCGGGCTGCTCGTCGGGGCCGCGATGATCGCGCCGGACGTGCAGGTGTTCTACTATTTCTTCCCCTTCACCGTACGCACGCTGGCGATCATCGGCTTCGCCATGGCCGCATACACCGTCATCCACTACGGCGGCATGCCCGGCGCGATGAACGCCGGGGGCGAAGCCGCACATCTCGGGGGCGGTATCCTGGGATTCCTTCTGCTGAAAAACCAGCATTGGCTCAACGTGTTTTCGCCGCCGAGACGGACCACGGCCCGCACGGCAACGGGACCGCGCCGGCGGGTGGCACGGTCGGGACAGAAGGATTGGAGCAAGGATATGAATAGGTAAGTGAATGCTGAGTGCTGAGTCTTATGTGATGCTACATGTTTGACCATGGCCGATGGGGTGATTTGGAAACGAGGCGAGTGATGGAATTTGCGTCTGTTTGGACCCGGCGATTTCTTGGGAAAGTAGTGCCCTTCGCCGTGATGCTCGCGGCGGTTGGGTGTCAGTGGCAGCAGCCCCCGGCCCCGTCCGAGGGAACTGCGCGGCTGCCGTCAGGGCAGATCAATGTGCCGCCCAAGCAGCTTATGGAGGTCGCCCGGCAGGCGCTGGCGGGGCCGCCGATGTCGGTGCCGGTGGAGACCGGGCAGGACGGGACGCTGCTCACCGGCTGGAAGGAATACCCCGGCGAGCTGCACATCGTCCGCCGATGGACGGAGCGCACGCGGTTCAAGATCATCATCCTGCCGGATTTTTCCGACCCGCTGGCGAAAAGCCACCTCCAGGTTTTTGATGAGACCCAGGAAAAGCCCAGCGATGCGCAGCCGTGGTATCCAGCGCCCGACAGGAAAAGGCCCGAGCGCTCGGCGGAGGTGTTAAAGCTGATCGCAGACCAGGCCCAGCGCGGCAATCCCACGACCGCGCCGGCAAAGTAGGTCAGGCCGGCCGGCATTTGGGAAATTCAAGAACCGGGCGGCGATCACGCCGGCGCAAACGGACGCCGAGCCATGCCTCGGAAAATCCAACCTGTTATTGCCGCGACGTAGCCGCATCCGCTTCTGCTTTGTCCGGGCGGATGAAGCGGTTACTGAAGGCTATTCCCCCTACCGAATCCGAGTTCAATGCGGACGGCTCACCCCGTGTTGACCGGGCCGTGCCCCCGCTCCACGCCGGGGCTAAGCGGCGCCGGCTTGCGTGTTCTGCCGGGATGCGCCGACGCCGCGCCGCCCCGCCCCGGATCTGCTTGCGCCCTGAGAATCCGGGGCGGCGTGAAGGTATGACGCGGATAAGGCCATCGCGATCTTCGGAGTCACCACGCGGGAATAGTAAAAACAAGATTGGACGGGGGCGGTTTTGGTAGGATCATGCGCAGAGGCAAGAGTCGCGAAATCGCGAAGCGACTCCGCGGCGGCCCCGGCGGTCGGCGCGCGTGGCCACGCGTTGGGGCGGCGTCCCACGGGACCGCACGAGGCGGGACGGTGAGGGAGAGTAAAACGAGATTTCTTCGGGGCGGTTTTGTTATACGTCCGTCGGACCATGGTCCGCGCCGCCGGAGGCGTGGGAGGCGTGATGCGCGGACGTGATGGCAGGTGGGGCTGGCCGAGTGGCGCGCACCACCTACGAATGGGGCTTGGTGCAGCGGCTCGGGGGTTTCAATCCGCTAATTTGCTCGTAAGAGACTTGAGAGGAACGGCTTGCGGCGGAATCCGTCTCTGGCATGATTATGATAAATGCACCACAATGTACCATAATGCACCATGTGTGGCGGGTGGTGCGCCATGGCACCGAAACCGGGCTCGGAGGGGAGCAGGGGTGGTCAGGAGATTACAACCGCATGATGCCCTTCGCGCGGAAAAGCCCGGTCGGGCTGAGCAATTCTGTGGCTCCGCCGGGCTCTTCCACGCGAGGAGCAGTCGCGGGGGAGGCGGAGCCGAGCCGTGGTTTCACCGGGGATGCCACATGTCCCCATCGATCGTCAATGGGACACGGATGGAACATCAATGGGAAGCGGGAAGTGCCTTGGGGGAAATCGGTTATGGGGAGCTTGACGCAACAAAATGATGAAAAATACAAACAGCGCATTTGGGACATCTTGGGACATTTCGGGACCACCCGTGGGGCGCGCGGAGGCGTGAACGCGATGCGCGTTGGGCGTTCGAATCCGTTGACGAAGGCACCGCCGCGGGGTCAGGCTTTTGCCTTAAGGCGGAGCGAGTTTTCGATGGCCGGGCGGCCGATGGGGTAGTACTGGAAGCCGCTCTCACGCATCACGTCGCGGTGGAGGCAGTTGCGGCCGTCGAAGATCAGCGGCTGGTTCATCGTCGCGGCGATCTTGCGGAAAGGGAGCGTTGTGTACTGCGGCCAATCCGTCAGCAGCGCCACGGCATCGGCGCCGGCGGCAGCCGTCACGGGGTCGTGGCACCACTCGACGGAGTCCTTGAAGACCGCCTTCATGTTCTCCGTGGCTTTGAAATCGTGGGCGCGCACCGTGGCGCCTTTGTCGAGCAGGTACTTGATCACGTCGATGGCGGAGGATTCGCGGATGTCGTCCGTGTCGGCCTTGAAGGCAAGGCCCCAGACGGCGATCGTCGCGCCTTCGATCGGGCGGCCGAGCTTCTGGCTGATCTTCTCGGCGAATCGCCGCTTCTGATTGGCGTTGGTGGTCTGAATCGCGTGCACGAACAGGCTCTCATGGCCCGCGGCTCGCGAGATGTGTTCCATCGCGGCCACATCCTTGGGGAAGCACGAGCCGCCGTACCCGCAGCCGGCCTTGAGGAAGGCGGGGCCGATCCGGAAGTCGGAGCCGATGCCTTTGCGGATGTCTTCGATGTCGGCGCCGTAGTGCTCGCAGAGGATCGTCATCTCGTTCATGAACGAAATGCGGGCGGCAAGCATGGAATTGGCGGCGTACTTGGTCAGTTCCGCCGACTCCCAGTTCATGGTCATGAAGGCTTCTTCGCGCTTGACGATCGGGTCGTACAGGCGGCGCATCATGCGGAAAGCTTCGGGGGATTCGCCGCCGATGACGATGCGGTCGGGGGAAAGGAAGTCTTGGACGGCGGAGCCTTCGCGGAGGAATTCGGGGTTGGAGACGACCTGCACATGAGCCTTGGTCTGCTCCTTGAGGAACTTGTAGAGCTTGCGATTCGTGCCGGCGGGGACGGTGGACTTCACGATGATCGTCACCATGTAGTCGGTGTTCCCCTCGGCCAATGCGTCGCAGACTTCCTTGCCGGCCTGCTCGAGGTAGCTCATGTCGACGGTGCCGTCGGGGCGGGAAGGCGTGCCGACGGCGAGGAAGACGACTTCCGCGTCGCGGACTGCCGCCTTCACGTTGTCGGTGAATTGGAGTTGTCCAGCGGCGTAGTGCTCCTGCATCAGCTCCTGCAAGCCCGGCTCGAAGATGGGGCAATGCCCGTCGAGGAGGGTCTTGAGCTTGCGCTGGTCTTTTTCGACGCCGCGAACCGTGTGGCCGATGCTGGCCAGGCAGGTACCGGTCACGAGTCCGACATAACCACAGCCAATCACCGTCACGTCCATGGGTCACTTCTCCGAAATCAAAGGGATGCGGGCTATCACCATTTTCGGGCAGGAGCGGCCCGGGCTTTTGAGTATAAGCCACACGCAACGACTGCGCGACCGGGAAATCCGTCGAGCCTGCCGGGCATCAGAACGGTTATCGGGCGTTCCGCGGGCCGGCCTTCACTGCCACAAAATACGCCACAAATGGCTCTGTCCGTCAACCCCCGGCGGCCATCTAAGCAAAGTCCGGGCAATTGGGCGGGCAAAAGTCGGTCACACACTGAGGCTTGCCTGCTCGATGGTGCCGGCGACGGCGTTTTGCTCTTCCCGCATCGCGGGGAGGCGTTCGGGCTGAATGTCCATGACCGTGCCGGGCTGAATCTCGGGCGTAAATGCTGCTGCGGCCTGATCTCCCAGAGTAGTGGCTTCGCCGGATTCGACGCGCTCGTGGATCATTCCCATCTTGTAGGCGGCGACGATCAACGACCCGAAAATGACCAGGTACAAGGCGACCGAGTAGCGGGTCCGCATAAAGAGCATGGAGGTGCCGAGCAACCCAAAGAAGATCGCCAAAACGTAGCTGATGAGAACCGTCTGCTTGACGGTAAACCCGCGGGCCATGAGCTGGTGATGGATGTGCTGGCGGTCAGCGCTGAACAGCGGCCTGCCGTTAACCCACCGCCGGGCGAAAGCAAGGGAAGTATCGAGGATCGGCAGCGCGAACATGACCATCGCCGACAGGAACCATTTGGACTGCTCGCGGGCCATCAGGATTATCATCACCGCGCACACGAAGCCCAAAAACATGCTTCCCGTGTCGCCCATGAAGATTGAGGCGGGGTTGAAGTTATACGGAATGAATCCGAGCACCGCCCCCAGAAGCGCCAAGGCAAGGATGACGCGGAGGGCGTCCCAGTTGGTGTTAAGCCCCCCGCCGACCATGGCCAGGTGCGTGGCGACCAGCAAAAAGCCGGCGGCAATGATGGCGGTAACCCCGCCGCACAGGCCGTCCAGCCCGTCCATCAGATTGGAGGCGTTGCAGCACCCGACGACCAGGCAAACCACCATGACACTGCTGCTGGCGGACACCAGCCAATCGGGGACAAACGTCTGTGAAGTGCCCGGGTTAAGAAACTGCGCGAGCCGCAATCCCAGAGGCAGGAGCAGCGGTTCGGTGGATCTGGCGCCGATCCCTTCTTGAAGAAGAAACAGGGCGGCACACACCTGCCCGGTGATCTTCATCCACGGCCGCAGGCCCATCACGTCATCCCACAATCCGAGCAGAATGATGATGAGGCCCCCCATCACAATGCTGAAAGGGATGAACGGGTGATTGGTGGGCCAGCCCGGCACGCCGCGATGAAGGACGAGATATTGACTAACCCCCAATCCGCACAGCCAGCCGACAAAGACCGCGATGCCGCCCAGGTAGGCCACGGGGGTGGAATGCAGTTTCCGGACGAGGTCGGGGCGGTCGATGATGCCAAAGTGCAGGGCGATCGCCCGCATCATGGGCGTGCAGACGAATGCGACGAGGAATGATGCGTAAAAGACGTAGATGTAGTTGGCCAGGACCTCGTCGACCGAGAACAATTTCGTGGGGATTTGGGCGAGGAGGCTGTCGATCATGTGGATGCAACTCCGCCCGGAAATGGCGGGCTCGGCGGCTCAATTAAGCATAATCTATACAGCCCTGCTAAAGGGTATGTTCGGCGGAAACGAAGGTTAGGTTTACCGCCGACGACAAACTGCGCCCGGCGAAATGCCGTGCGCGGTACCAGACATATACCGTAGCTTTTATAAGACTTTAGACGTGAAAAGGAAACACCACGAGCCGCCCCGGAAACCAGGGAGCCGTTTGAAACATCCGCATTACGGGAGGGTCGCAACCAAAGGGGGGACGACTATCAGCGCACAGTGCCGTCGGCCGTTGCCGGCAACGGCGAGGCCTCCGACACCTGCACCTGGTCCTCGAGGAGCAAGGCGCGGGTCTGGTAGTCGTGTCCGATGCTTTGGAATTCCACCTCGTAGGCGACGGTGGGCGCGAACCAGGTGCTGCGGACCACGCCCAGTTCCCCGCGACTGAGCGACAGTTCCGGGATGTCCTGGGTGAGGCGTACGAGATCATCGATCAACGGACGACGCATGGGAGTATCCTCCATGAAACTTCCCGATGAAACTCAAACGTGCCAAAATTGGAATGTGCTATCGCTTGCGAATCTAGCAGGAACAGGGAATCAAAAAAAGGGCAATGAACTGAGAAAACGAACATTTTCAATATCGCGTGCCAAGGATATGCCGGGCGGCAGCCCGCGACGTCGCAGCGCGTATGATCCGGCGATGCTCTCCTCGTCCTCATCGTTCGCGCGGCAACTTTTGCGCTGGTACGATCGGAGCCGCCGGGATCTGCCTTGGCGGATCGATCCCGCCGTTGGCGGCGAGCCGAATCCATACCACGTGCTGGTGAGCGAAACCATGCTCCAGCAAACACAAGTCGCCACCGTTATCCCTTATTTTCAGCGGTTTCTGGCCCGCTTCCCCACGGTCGCCGATTTGGCGGCCGCCGACGAGCAGGAGGTGCTCCGCCATTGGCAGGGGCTGGGCTATTACTCGCGCGCACGGAACCTCCGGGCGGCCGCGCGGATGATCGTGCATGAGTTCGGCGGGCACATGCCCACGGAGCCCGAAGAACTGCTGCAACTTCCCGGAGTCGGGCGGTACACCGCGGGCGCGGTTGCTTCGATCGCGTTCGGCCGGCGGGCGCCGATCCTCGACGGCAACGTCCAGCGCGTCCTCTGCCGACTCGACGCAATCGCGTCCGACCCGCGTGACCGCCAAACTCAACAGCGGCTCTGGCAACGCGCCGAGGAAATACTCCCCCGCCGGCGCGTGGGGGATTTCAATTCCGCGCTGATGGAACTGGGCGCGCTCGTCTGCACGCCTCGGAATCCGCAGTGCCTGCTGTGCCCGGTGCGCGACCACTGCGAAGCATTTGCGTCGGGTTTGCAGGAAAAGATCCCGGCACCCAAGGCGGCCAAGCCTACGCCGCTCGTCCGCAGACAAACCTATTGCGTGCGGCGGGCGGACGGCCAGTGGCTGCTGGAACAACGGCCTTCGACCGGCCGCTGGGCGGGGATGTGGCAGTTCGTGACCATCGCGGCAGAGGACCCCCTGGACGCGAGCGCCGCGCGTGCCCCCGCTCAAAGCGCCGCTCCGTTACCGATTCGTGTCCGGCGAATCCACCCGATGGGAATCGTGACCCACAGCCTGACGCATCGCCGCTATGAATTCCAGGTGTTCCGGTGTGAAGCGGCCGCCACCGGCATTCTCGCCGACAACTGCCCGCGCCGCTGGACCACGCTCGAAAGGCTCGATGATTTTCCGCTGCCCAAGCCTCACCTTCGGATCGCGCAGATGCTGCGGGACCAGCCGGAATAACCGGCAACAGCCCGATTGCCGGCATCGTAAACCCGCGCGATTTGGCCGCCCCGCTTGCCGTATCGTATATGTCTCAAGGGGCCGTTTTTTCGACGCAACCCACACGAGGGACGCACGCGATGCACGAAGAAGATGTATCACCGCAGCCGCGACCGCATGCGCTCACTGTCCTGGTGCTGCTGGTGCTCGCGGCACTCACGCTCAGCTACCTGGCGGCATACGCGCTGCCCGATGCGCTGGTCGCATCACAGATCATGCCGCCCTGGCCGCACGAAACCGACCCCCGGCCGCATTGGATGCTGGCGGGCTTCGTCTCACTGTTTGGAACCCTCAGCGCCATCAGCTGCGTCATCCGCTTCCTAAGCTGGCGGCAACTCCGCTGCATCGACGCGATCGCCGACGAGGGAACGGGGAGCAAGTAGGAAGTAAAAAGTCGAAAGTAAAAAGTGAAGACGGTACGGCGGGAACTCGCGCCTCCGGTCTTCACTTTTTACTTTCGACTTTTTACTTTTTACTTCCTACTTCTCCCTCCAGCTTTACGGTCAATTGCTGGAAGACCAGCGACGTGTTCACGTTTGAGTCGAGGTAGGTCTCTGCTTGTGTGAGTGCGTCAATGGCGGCACAGGCGGATTCCAGATTCGCCGGGTCCGGCTCATCGATCATCCGCCGGCGGATGTGCTCTCCCGCCAGCAGCAAATAGAGCGTGAGGCCTTCGCGGGTCGCCTGATCCTTGCTCGCAAGATCGTCGCGCTCCAGTTGCTTCTGCGCATAGGCCTCGGCGGCGTTCTTGAACCAGCCGGGCAGATCATCGGGCGCGGTGCCCGCGAAGAGATTATCGATCTGCCCCAACAACTCGCGGGCCGGGGCGACCACTCCATCTTCCATCCACTTGAGCGCGATGCCCAGCGACCCCCGTGACAACTCCGCCGCGTCTTCGGCCAATGCCGGGTCGACGCCCCGGCGGGCCAACTCCTTGCACACGCGATCCTTGTCCAGCGCGCCAAACCGCACCGTCTGGCAGCGGCTGCGGATCGTGGCCAATAGTGATCCCGGCTGATCCGTCAGCAGCACAATCAGCGTGCGCCCCGCGGGTTCTTCAAGAGTCTTGAGCAGCGCGTTCTGCGCCTGAGGGTTCATCAATTCGGCCTGCTCGATCGCGAAGACCTTCCCCCGCCCCATCACCGCCTTGCGGCCCGCGGGCTCTATTACTTCCGGTCGCAGCACATTGATTGAAAGGTCGATGCCCTTGGATTTTCCGGTCTTGTCGTGGTAGCGGATCAGTTCCTTGGTGATGACGTGATAATCAGGATGGTTCCCCGCGTCGAACACCCGGCAGCTTTCACACTTGCCGCACGCGTCGTCCTGCTTCGGGTTTTCGCACAAGAAGAGCTTCGCCAACGCGCGAGCGGCAGTCGCTTTGCCGACTCCTACGGGTCCGGCAAAGATCAATCCGTGCGGCAGCCGATCCGCGAGGTACGCCTGCCGCAGCCAGGTGACGGCGCTTTCCTGACCAAAGATCTGTTGTAACGATGTCGCTGTCATCAATTGGCAGGCAGCTTAAGGATCGACGCGCACCCGGCAAGGCCACACGTGTGGCACATCAGCCGGGTGTGGCCATCCTTTGTGGGCGGGCGCTTCCTCTTTCCCCCTCCTCCGGTACTCCGGGGGGAGGGTCGGGGTGAGGGTTCGTTGCCGAATTACAGCATCGGCCGGAAGAAGAAGTACGCCAGCACTAGCATCAGCAACAGACCAATGAGCATTGCCGTCACGGAGATCAACACGGCGATGTAGGAGAACCACCGATAAGACGGATCCGTTTCCGGCGGCCCGATCGGCTCGTCCTGTGGCGGCACCCAGTAATCCAACGGCTGCGGGTCTGGATCGTCATGGTCGCGGTCATGCACCGTCATAAGCGGATGCTATGCCGGCGACCGGGCCGTTGTCGCAAGCGAAGTGACCGCGCGGAGAATATCCTGATGCACTTCCTCCCGGCTGCGGTCGGCGGAAATAAGCCGATAGTGAACCCGATCAGCCTCAGCCTGCGCGAGGTAATTCCGCCGGACTTGCTCATGATATTCCAGCGGCCGCTGCTCGATGCGGTCCTTCGCCCGCTTCACCCGCGCCAAACTCTTATCCGGCGGCATGTCCAAGAGAATGGTCAGGTCCGGCCAGCGCCCACGAATGGCTACGTCCGCCGTCGCCCGAATTTCGCCGGCCGTCAGCCCGTCACCACCGAGCTGATAAGCGAGCGTGCTGGAGACGAACCGGTCACAGACGACTGTTTTTCCCGAATCCAACGCCGGCAGGATCAGCTCGGCCATCATCTGCGCGCGGGCCGCCATATACAGCAACATCTCGC
>JAQGHH010000434.1 GCA_028288945.1 Phycisphaerales bacterium | reverse complement strand
CCGCCGCCCAGGCTCTTTTCCTTTTGCCAGTCGCGGGCGGAGACGTCGTTGGCGCAGGTGTAGCCGAAGACGTGCGAGAGCGCATCGTCCCGGCTGACGTGCCGGGCGGTCTTGCCAATCACCACGGCAAGCTCCCCCTCAAAGTCGATCTGGCTGCTTCGCCGGGGGACGTAGATCGGCTCGAACGGGTGGTTGAGCGTGTTGCCCGCCTTGATGAAGAGCATCGGGTTGATCGGAATCGACGACGCCGTCTCCGCGGCATGCGCGCGATAGTTCAGACCGATGCAGAGAATGTCGGTCGGGATCAGCGGCGAAAGCAATTTCTCAATCCGCACCCGCCGATCGGTCACGCGGTGCGGGCCGAAGAGTTCTCCCTCGATGTGCAAGGCGGTTTCGCCGTCGATCTGCTGCCCAAGGTGCGCCTGCCCCGCATGGATGAACCGTACGATCCGCATCGCGCTCCTTTCGACCTGGCCCTGTCACGTGAAGACGACACTTCCTCCCGCGATGTTATTCAATGGGTTCGCCTCGGCAAGTGTGTTGGAGCTGACCCGGACCGTTACAAAGTAATTCCCCGCGGCAAGTGAAGCGGGCACGACGGCCGTGAGCTTCAGCGCTTTCACCTTACCGGCCTTGAGGCTGATCGACTTGGTGAGCGTCGGCGCGAGGTCCGTCGTCACACCCGTCCCGTTTGAAAAGGCGGACAGGGTAACGGACATGGGCCCATTGAACGCAGCATTCCCGACGTTCTGGACGAGCACGGACAATGTCACCTTCTTTCCGCGCGCCAAGGTTGCGGGAAGCGTGCGGGCGAAGGACGCCGTCAAGTCAAAATTGGCGGGGAGGACGGTGACCGTCCCCGCGGCGGCCGTCACGTTGTTCGAGGTCTTTTGTTCGGTTACGCCCGGGGGCAGGGTGACCTGCGCCAGGATGAAATACGTGCCCGCCGGCACGTTCGGGAATTTGCTGAGCTTCACCTTCAGGTTCTTTGCCGCTCCCGCCTTGAGCTTCAGGTTTTTGGTCAATGAAGTAAGCGGGATGGCGCTTGAATCGAGGGTGGAAACGGTCGAAAGAAAAAATTTGACGGAGACTTTGCCGGACGATGTGCGATCGCCCAGGTTGTTGATCGTGGCCGACAGGACGCCCTTCGCATTCGAGCCCGCAATGACGGAAGCGGGGAACGTCGCGGTAAGCGTCGGCGCGAGGTCGGGCGCGTCGATCACAGGAAGCGACAACGTGAACGTTCCGATTGGCCCGGCGGCGACGGCATTCCCCGCCGTGTCATTCACAGCGCCGGCGACCATGTTCACGGTGTACTGGCCATTGGCCCCGGCATCAAAGACCCCGCTCGGAGCGGTAATGCGATAGGTCACCGCGGCGGATGAACCGGACGTCAACGAGGAGAACACGAATAATGTGGCCGCGTGAGTGCTCCCGTCCGGAAAAGTAACTCGGACGTTTGCGTTGCCGAAGGTCGCGGTGTTCAACGCCGTGTTGTCCGCGTAGTTCACTACGAAATCGTACGTGCTTTGTCCCGCGACCAAGGCGGGTTGCGTCGCGGGAACGACGGCGGTGGGCGCGGTCGTGTCCGTGCTCGGCGGGCTGCCGGGCGGCAGGCCTATGAAAACATTGAGAAAATCTGCTCCGCTCAAACTCTCGCCGGGCAGTGGATTGACCTTTAGGTCGCCGGCCGGCATCGTCTTCTGGAATCCGGCGGGCACGACCTCGGCGACATTGTAGCTACCCGCCGGCAGATTATCGAAATGGTAATTTCCGGAACCATCCGTCTTCACGGAAACCTCGCCTGCATCGAGCGTGCCGTTGCCATTGGTGTCGAGGAAGACGGTGACGTTTGGGACTCCCACCTTCCCGTTAGTGAGGTCACGGTTGACCGTGCCGGCGATGGACCCGGGCGGGGGTGTCGTCGGCCCGGGGACGTAGATCGCTTTAAAGTTGTATCCGCCGGCCGTGTCGCCCACGAAGCTTTCCACGACCGCGAAATAAGTGCCCGACGACGGTGCCATAATCGTGCGGCGAGGGAATTCGGTCTGCTGGTTCAGGCCTTGGGGGACGGGGTTGAGGCTATTGCCGGCCTGGTCGTACAGAAGCACCTGCGGCCGCAGATTGCCGCTGGTGGTAATGGCCTCGACGTCGATCGTTCCGCCCGCGGCGGCATTAAACGTGTAAACGTGCAAGTTGCCGTTAATCGTGCCCGGGCGCGTCTGCCCGTTTGCGATCGCGCCGCCCATAGGATCGTTCTGCGGCCCCGGCAGCACGACCGCAGCGATATTGAACGAACCCGTGTTGTCCACCGTCTCATCGCGGGCGACGATGAAGTAAGTGCCAGCCGACGGCGCGGTCGTCGAGTTGACCGTTCCGCCGCCGGGGGTGACCGTTGTATTGAAATCCAATGTTTGCCCCGCTGGGCCGTAGATCTCGATGGCCGGCATGAGGTTACCGCCGGTCGCGCCCATGGCCACCAGGATCGGCGCGCCTGCGGCAGCGTCGATCGTGTAGACGTGAAGGTTGCCCGCGATTTGTCCCGAGAGCGTCTGCCCACTGGCGATCGGGCCGCCCTGCGGGTCGGCACCCTGGGCCCCCGGCGCGACGAACGCGGCGAGGTTGAAGCCGCCCGAACTGGCGCCGGTAACATCTTTTGCGACGATCGTGTAAACGCCCGCCGACAGGGTGCCGAAGGCAGCGCGCGTGCCCCCGCCCGCTTTGTCCGAAACGGCCGGCTGTCCAAACAGCATGCTGTCCGGGCCGTACAAATCGATCTCGGGGCGCAAGCTGCCGCTGGTCGCGCCCATGACGACTTCGAGCGTGCCCTGGGCCGGGACGTTGATGGTGTAGGTGGCCTGCTGCCCCGCCGCGAGCTGGCCCGATTGCGTGACACCCGAGGAGATCGGCGTGCCCGCCAAGAGTTGGCGGGGTTCAAGCGGCTCGAAAGCCGCGCCACCGTACTGGGAGATTGCAGCAGCCTTTCGCAGAACTGCCGCCCTTTTCGCAGATGCGCCGCCGTCATTCATTAACTTGTGCACGAGACCACCCTTGTGTGAAGTGCGAAGCCAATCCGCAACGTACTATTTCGACCGGAGCCTTTTACCGTCTCTCCCCCTGAGTACGAGCGAGGGCCAAGCGGAGGCATAGGCTTGCGCCTCGGTCGATGATATATAGTTCCGGCGTGCCGCCCTATTCTTCCAAAATCTGGCGATGTTTAATTGTAATCGCAACAATTGGCACGGTGTGCACAATTTCCGCGCTCCCCTCTTCGGCGTCTGCCCCCGCAACCGCACCGGCCGACCCGATCGAATCCGCGATCGCCCAGTTGTCTTCCGATCAGTGGTCGCAGCGCAAAGCCGCCCAGGCCCGGCTCGCGCAAGAAGGCGAAGAAATCCGCCCGCGCCTCGAGCAACTAGAAGCGCAAACTGCCGACCCGGATGTTCGCCTGCAAGCGCACATGCTGCTGTTGCGCCTGGGCGCTAGTCCGACGCAAGTTACGTTGAATCTGAGGGACGCCGAAGCCCGGATAGCGTTCGCGCAGCTCGCGGAGCAGGCCGGCGCGACGTTCCGAATTGAACCGCCCGATTTGCTCGCGGCAAAGAATTTACCCAAGGCCACGATCCAATGCACGCGCAAGCCTTTCTGGGATGCGCTGCTCGAAGCCGCCGACCATTTCGGTTTGGAGATTCAAACCGACGCCAACGGATGGAAGCTCGCGCGTCGTAACGACGCCGGCCCCCGCCCAATATCCACGGCATGCGGCGCGTTTCTCGTGGTCGGCCGCGCTTTGACACGCGCCAACGGCGCGCAAATCCACGTTGAAATTTTGCCCGAGCCGCGCCTGATTTTCTTCGGCGATGCGCAATTATTGGATATCCGTGTCGCCGATGACGAGCGGGGCGAATCGCTACTGCCCTATAAGTTGGTCGATTGGGCGTACCGCGCCCAAGGTTACGCGTTCACGGCCGCCCTCCAATCGCCGGCCGGCCCAATCACCCGAATCTCCCGGTTCACCGCCGTAGCGGAAATGACCATCGCGCGTCCGCGTACAGTCCGCTACCCCGCCAAATCTGCCGACCGGACCCTGCTCGATGCGACCGAAACGCCGTTGGATACGGAAGGCTTCAGCTGTGTGCTCGTTTCCACAAAACGTGTCGGGGACAGCTACGAGACGTGGCTGCGGGTCGCGCTCAGAGCATCCTCGATTGAGCTTGAGCCGCTGGTGCAATCGATGCAAGCGGGCCGCCTGCGGGCGTTTGACGCCGCGGGCGGCCCGGTGGGACTAAAGAATATTTCGATCAACCGTGGGCGGGACACGGCAGAGCTTCGCATCGCGTGGACCGCCCCCCCTTCCCGTCTGGAATGGGACACGCCGGGGCAATACACCAAGGCGTCCGTCCCGTTCACGCTCAAGGACCTGCCGCTTCGCTAGCCGGCATTAACGGCCGTAGTAATAGCGCGTTTGGTTGTAGTAGTACGGACCGGCCGGGGCCTCCCTCGGCGCGGGGCTTACCGTATACGATCGGTAATACACCGGTGGCTCGCTGTACACAGGCGGCGCACTGTAGACCGGCGGCGGGCTGTAGACCGTCACGGGCGGCTCATAAACCACCACGGGCGGCGGGCAATACGCCGGGGCGTAGTAGCCACTGGAGTAATAGCCCGGACCATAGCAATAATCCCGATACCCGTACGCCGGCCCGATCCCGAGTCCGAATGAAAAGCCAAATCGGCTGTGCCCCTCGTGGCGATATCCCTCGTGGTGATATCCGCCGTGATAACCACCGCGATATCCGCCACCGCCATGCCCGTGATCGGCGGACGCAACCGCCGGCAGCAGGCCTAAAACCAACGCACCCAGCCATGTGTATCGCATAACAGCTCCTTATCGCCGCCGACCGCGGCCTTTTCGTCTACCTTAAGGACACCGTAACCGTCTGTGGGTTAGGGCTGGCAAAGTGGGAATTTCCCTGATTTTATCGGGCCTGGCCCTCTCCTGGCCAGCAATCAACTCAACACAAGATTATCCCGATGCACGATCTCGTCGTATGCGGCGTCCGCGAAGATGGCCCGCACCTCCTGAGTCTTCTTGCCGAGGATTCGTCGGACGTCATCGGCCGTGTAATTCGAGAGGCCGCGTCCGATCGGCGTTCCGTCCGTGGCGGCGATCGCCACCACATCCCCGCGCGCAAAATCCCCTTCCACTTTCGTCACCCCCGCCGGCAGCAGGCTCTTGTTCTTCTCGACCAGCGCCTTCATCGCCCCGTCGTCGACCACTATCGTTCCCGCCGGCCGTGCGCTACCGATCCAGCGGCTGCGGGATGGGATCTTCTTCCCGGCGGGCGCGAACAGCGTGCCCAATTCCTCCCCTTCCAGCAGCCGGGGGAGCACGCTTTCCATCCGCCCGTTGGCGACGATCATCACTTCGCCAAAATCGGTCACTTGCCGGGCGGCCTCAAGCTTGGAGTTGAAACCTCCTTTTCCAAGTGCCGACTTTTCCGCACGGACCAGCTCACGGGCGGCTTCAACACTTTCGACGAGACGCACGGGCTTGCCTGCCGCGTCGAGAATGCCGTCCACCACCGACAACAGCACGAGCAGGTCGGCCCGCAGCGCGTGGGAGACCACCGCGGCCAGGATGTCGTTGTCGCCGAAGCTGATGCGGGCCAATTCGTCCGTGCTGACCGTGTCGTTTTCATTGATGATCGGCACCGCCCCCAGTTCATGCACCGCGCCGATGGTGTTCCGCAGATTGAGGAACCGCCCGCGCTCGTCCACGTCTTCGCGGGTGAGAAGGATTTGTGCGACCGGCAGACTATGGCGTGCGAAAGCCGCCGCCCAGACGTCCATCAGCCGCCGCTGCCCCACCGCCGCCACGGCCTGGAGCTTTGCCAGGTGCGTCGGCCGCTTGGCCAGATTGAGTTCCCGCTGTCCCGCACCGATCGCCCCCGAGCTGACCACGGCCACGCGAATCCCGCGCGCGCGCAGCAGCGCGACCTGGTCGGCGACGGTGTCAATGAACTCCGCGTCGAGCCGTCCCTCCTTATCGGAGAGGAGCTGAGTGCCGAGCTTGATCACCGCGGTCCGAACCGCGCCGAGGTATTGCAGTCGAGTCGAGTTCGTAGCCATGACCCACTAGGATACAAAATAATGATCCGCCGGGCAGTCTGTCGCTGGCTTCTTGTATCGCCCGTTTCCTGGGGCGTACTTGGGGCGATTATCGGGTACTACACATTCGACCTGGCGATCGGCTTCGTGGCCGGGCCGCTGATTCGCCGCCATATTCAATTTTCCTCGTTGAACTTTAATGACGGTCCGTACATGAATTTTCAGTGGACTATCGGCGTCGCATTCGCCGCGGCGTCGGTGCCGCTCGGGGCGAAGATCTATAAGTGGGCACACGGCGAGCAAGCCGGCATCCCGTTCGTCGCATTGTCACTCGTCGTATTGATGGGGTCAGCGTTCGCCGCCTTAACGTACTGCAGGGCGGAAATGGAACACGGGGCCGTGCAATCTGCGGACTTCAGTCAACTCAAAACCAGTCCCGAGTTCGCGCCCGTTTTGGTTTCCATCACCATCATTCCCCTCGCGCGAATCCCATTGGCCGGCGGCCTGAGCGCCATATTCCTTTCGCTGGCTTCATGTGCGGCACGCTCGCACCGAAACTAAAACCGGGACGGGTCCAATTAAAGGCAGTTATCACCGTTGTCGCGTGCGCACGGCAGCCGTGCTGCGCCAAGCGAGCAGGAATTCCCGGATGAGGTGATTGTAAAACTTTGTGGCAAGGGTATCGTATCGGTAATTCTGCGGTGCGCAGATGAAACGCTTGCACGGAGGAGACAAAATTAAAAACACTTTCCTGAAGGCCCGGCAATTGTCGGCGATCGTCTTGACCGTGACGTCACTCACGGCGGCAGTGAAACCGGCATTGGCCGTCGATCTGCCGTCCGGCGGGTCGGTGGTGCCGCCCAACACGAATTACGCGGCTCTTGTCGTCGAAGATCCCACGCGCACGGTAGTACTGACCGATGCCGCGAATGTCGTCCTGGATACCGTCACCATCCGCGATCGAGTTACGCTGCTCAGTACGGGCACCTACAGTTTTGAACGCTTTATCCAAAACGGGCCCGGTTTCGTCGCCCCGCATCCGACGCTCGGTCGATACACCTTCACCGAAAGCGGTTTCGCCGGATACTCGACCAGCGTCGATTACGATTCCACATCCGGAGGGTCGTCCTTCCCGGCCACCGCGACCCGTACGGCAACCGGGAACAGCGTTAGTTTTGGATCGTTCTCCCCCACCGATACCCTGATCGACGGCCAACGTACCGACGTCATGACTGATCGGACAAACGCCACCGCCTACGCCCTGGTGGGAACCACGACCATCACCTGCGAAGTAAACGGCATCCCGGTCTCGGGCAGCGTGGCAACGTTCGCCCCCATACCCGAACCGGCAAGCCTTGGCCTGCTTGGCCTGGCCGGCCTCAGCCTCCTCCGCCGTCGCCAGGCCTGATCCACCCAAGCGGCAGGGGCCGGCCCAACGTTGGTTGGACCGGCCCCTGTCGTTGCGCAATCCCCGCAATCGTGACGACAGAAAAACCTGGACGGCTCAATTAACGCAGGGCCCGCCCAATTAAGGTCGCCGCCTTGCACTAAATGGCCATCCACGGACGTTACTTCAGTTTGCGACCCACCATGACCGACGACGAACTGCTGCGAGCCTTCGAAGACCTGAACCTGTCGCGGGAACAGTGGACACATCGCGCCCACGTGCGGGTAGCCGTTTGGTACTTGCGGCGGTATTCGTTCGCGGAGGCGCTGGAGCGGGTGCGGGCAGGGATCAAGGCGTTGAACGCACACAACGACGTGCCCGAAGGGCCGACCAGTGGGTACAACGAGACGACGACGCATGCCTTCCTGCATCTGGTGGCGACAACGCTCGCCGCGTACGGGACGACCTTCGATACGCCGACAGGCGAGGCGTTTTGTGACACCCACCCTCAGCTCATGACCCGGCACGCATTACGGTTGTTTTACTCGCCCGAACGGCGGATGGACCCGCGTGCAAAGACCCAGTTCGTGGAGCCGGATTTGACGCCTCTGCCCAAAATTCTGGGGTGGGCGCACTCGCCCACTATTTTGAGTCCGTGACCAACCGTGCAGTCAAACGGTGGGCGACTACGCCCACCCTACGCGCGCAATGAACGCGATTACAAATAGCCGACCGACCGAATGAAGCCAAAGAATGTAATATGCGATATCGTCTTGGTATGACCTACGCCAGAATATCCGTCACCACTCTCCCGCTCACGTCTGTCAGGCGGTAATCCCGACCGCTATAGCGATAGGTGAGTTTTTCGTGGTTGATTCCCATCAGGTGGAGGATGGTGGCATGGAGGTCGTGGACGTGGACTTTGTTCTCCGTCGCGTGCCAGCCGAAGTCGTCGGTGGAGCCGTAGGCGAGGCCGCCTTTGATGCCGCCGCCGGCGAGCCAGATGGTGAAGCCGAAGGGGTGGTGCTCGCGGCCGTCGTTGCCTTCGGCCGTGGGCGTGCGGCCGAACTCGCCGCCCCAGATGACCAGCGTGTCTTCCAATAGCCCGCGGGCTTTCAGGTCCTTTAACAGCCCGGCGATCGGCTTGTCCGTCGCGGCACAGTTGTTGGGCAGCTCGGTCTTAAGGCCGCCGTGCTGGTCCCAGAGCTGGCAGCTTTTGCGCTTGGAGGTTTCGGTGTGATAGACCTGCACCATCCGTACGCCACGTTCGACGAGGCGGCGGGCCATAAGGCACTGCTTGCCGAAGACGTCGGTGACGCCTTCGCCCACGCCGTACGATTTGAGCGTAGCGGGCGATTCGCTGTTCACGTCGAACGCCTGCGGTGCCTCGGCCTGCATGCGGAAGGCGAGTTCGAAGGATTCGATCCGCGCGCTCAGCCGGCTGTCCTCCTCGCGCGCTTCTTCGTGCAGAACATTCAGCCGCTTGAGCGAATCGAGCTGCTCGCGCTGGCGCTGTGGCGAAAAACGCGGGTTGGACAGATCGGCGATCGGGTTCTTCAGATCCGCGACGAGCGTCCCCTGATAAGCCGCGGGCAAAAAGCTGCTGCTCCAGAGCGGCGCGCCCTGCGCCGGCTGGCTGGGGCTGATGACCACAAAGCCCGGCAGATTCTGGTTCTCGCTCCCCAAGCCGTACAGCAGCCACGACCCCATGCTCGGCCGCGAGAACGCCTGCTCGCCGGTGTTCATCTGAAGGCACGCGCCGTTGTGATTGATGTTGTCGGCCCACATGGACCGGATCACGCACATGTCATCGACGCACCCGGCGACGTTCGGAAACAGCTCGCTGACCTCCGTCCCGCATTGCCCGTGCTTCTTGAATTTCCACGGAGAGCCCAGCAGGTTGCCGGTCTTTGTGCGCATCAAGGCCGGCATCGGGAAAGGCAGCGGCTTGCCCACGTCCTGAGTGAGACGCGGCTTGGGGTCGAAGAGATCGACGTGCGAGGGCCCGCCGCTCATGAAAAGGAAGATGACGCGCTTGGCACGAGCCCCATACATCGGCGGGCGCACGGCCAACGGATTCGTCGCGCGAGCCACGGTCTCGGCAGCGCGTGCCGAATCGTGCGCGAAAAGGTCCCCGGCCAGCATCCCTGCGAAGCCGAGCATGCCGAAGCCGTTGGCAAAGCGGCCGAGCATCTGCCGACGGCTGGGAATTTGATGCGGAGGAAACATAGGATTCATGGGCGCACCTGGGATTCCATTCTTATCGCCACAGATGGGGACCGATGGAGACAGACGGGAACGCGCATAACAGGGTCACAACGCGTCCACTTATTCCTGCTCTCATCCGTGTCCGTCAGCCCCCATCTGTCGCAATACTCCTCATTCGACGTAGACGAATTCATTCGCACACACCAGCACCTGGCAATACGCCTCCCACGCGGCGTCCTTTGACAGCGGCGGCTTTTCGCCCTGGGGGGTTTGCGCCTCCTCCAACATCGCCGCGGCAATCTCGATTTCCTTGTCGCGGGGTGCGCGCGAATAGAGCCGCCGGTAAAGCCAGTCGATCTTGCCGCGATCATCCGGCGGGCCTTGCTTGAGGACCCTCTCGGTGAGGGCCTTCGTTTGCGCCAGCGCGAACGGGTCGTTCATCAGGAATAGCGCCTGAGGCGCAACCGTCGAGTAGGTGCGCTGGTCAACGATGGCCGTCGGGTCGGCGGCGTCGAACAGCGTGCGGTAGTCATTGCGGTTGGAGCGGATCGTCGTGATGTAGAGCGTCCGCCGGGGGGCGTTGAAATCGCGGACGGAGGGACCCCCGGCCGTTTCGTCGAGCGTGCCGGCGTGCGCCAGCAGGCTGTCGCGGAGCGCTTCGGCTTCCAGCCGGCGGCGCTTCATCCAGCCCAGCAGCAAGTCTTCGGGGTCCGCCTTGAAGGTCGCGGAGTCTGGCAATGAACTTTGCTGATACGCCGATGACAGCATCATCTCGCGGTGCATCGCCTTGATCGACCACCCTTTGGCGACGAACTCCCGCGCGAGCCAGTCGAGCAACTCCGGATGCGTCGGCGGCTGCCCGAGCTTGCCGTAGTTGTTGGGCGTGCGGACGATCCCTTCGCCGAAGTGATGCTGCCAGAGACGGTTGACCATCACCCGCGCGGTCTGCGGGTTTTCCGGGCTTGCCAGCCATCGCGCCAGCTCGACGCGGCCACTGCCCGACGTGACGGGCTTCTGGTCGTCTCCCGCGAGCA
>JAQGHH010000410.1 GCA_028288945.1 Phycisphaerales bacterium | reverse complement strand
TGTCGCCTCGGATGCCGATGCCGTCGCTCTCTTTCCCGTTCACGCTCGCGCCAAGGTCGGACAGCGAAATGACCTCCGGCGGAAGGGGCAGGCGGATCTCGCATTCGCCCGTGCCGGACTGCTTCGCATAAACGGCTGCATGAAAGCGGGCCTCGTAAATGGACTCCGGCTCTGCCGTGCCGACGCTGAGCCGGGGCGTGAGTTCGACCTCCGCGCCGAAGCTTTCGACCTGCGCTTCCTCGAGCGCCGGCGCATCGGCCGGCGCCGTCGCGGGCGATGCGGCCGAAGAGGATTGGGCCTGCGCATCGGCCTGGAGCTTTTCCATTTCCGCCCGCTGCCGGACGCGGTTGAGAGCCGGCAGCAGAACCGACAGGAGCAGGGCCAGGATTCCAACGACCACCAGTAATTCGATGAGCGTGAACGCGTGCGGAACGGGCGCGAGGCGCAGCAGGCGGGCCATGGTGCCTCCGGTTAGGGCCGGGCAGAGGAGTGTGATGTCTGGAGAATTGTTCGCGCGGTCCAGTGAAGGCGTGACGTTCAATAATCGCGGCGGCAGAAGATCCAGGCGGCGAGGGAGACGACGATCGCCTCGCACGCGAGCGACGAGCCGAGGATAAAGGCTGGCGAGCGGTGACGTGATTGGAGTTTGACTTCGGTGGAAGCGTCGGCCAAATCGTGGTAGTCGATGCCGAAGGGCGCCGGCCCGCCGTGCCGGAGTGATTCCTGTGAATCGATTACCTCATTGTCGGAAATGAGCCACCGATCGAGTAGGTCGTTGGTTTCGCGCGTCTTGGGGACGACTGCCTCCAAACCGACGAAAATGTTGTGCATAAGACGAAACGTGCCGAGGCTGGAGCGAAGCTCACTGACCTTTTGCACCTGCGTTACGCGGCGCTTTTTCTCCAGACCCGCCTGAAAATCAAAAAAGCCGCCAGTGGGCTTTCGCGCGTCGATGGCGCGGATATCGCGCTCCGTGCGGTCTATCGTCCGTTCGAGTCCAGTCCGGAATGTATGCAAGGTTTGTTCGGTTATCTGCACGCCGCTACAGCAAAGCCAAAGCAGAATCCCGAGCAGAAGCGCTGCAATCGTGGAGCGGGTCCAAACACCCAATAGAACACAAAAGGCGAAAATATAGCTGAACAGTAGTAGCAGAAGCGGGATCGCCAGGAAGAGACTCGGGCGCCATTCGTGCGCGCGTAGCCCCACTACCAGAAAACAGCCGCCACAAAACAGGGCGAGTTGAAGTCCGACGAAAAGCAATCCGGTGAAGTATTTTGTCAGGAACAGGCGGAGGCGCGACATCGGCTTGGACAGGTACAAGTCAATCGCACCACCGGCAATAAGGTCGGGGAAAATACCGGCGGTGGAAACCAGAGCGAGGATAACGGCTCCCCAGCTCAACCATAGACCAATGACAAAACCCAAAAGGATTACCGCGCGGTAGTAAAACTGAGGCTCATATACGTCCCAGTGCCAGCGAAGAAAACTAATGCCATCCGCGTCCACCCCAAATAGGGCGAGGGCCAGGACAAGCGCGACAGAGATGGACAGAGTCACCCAAAACAGCTTGCGGGAATTGAGGTCGCGGTAGGCGTCGAAAAAAAGGGCGAGCGTCTGAGTCATGGGCGGCCCCCGTTGGTTGAGGGCGCTCCTCGATGCGCGCCCGGTATAACGCGCTCGCCCGCCGCTGAATCACTCACGGCTTCCATGAACAAATCTTCCAGGGACACGCGCATCGGCTGGACCCTGCGAATGAGCAGGCCGGCGCCGCGCAAGGCATCGATGATCGGCTGAACGTCCGCGGGATCTGTTGTGCCCAGGCGCAAGATCGGGCCGTCCAATTCCGCCCATTGCCCGTTGGGCAAAGTTCCCCGGTCGATCGCGCGGGGAATCAGGCGGCCCGCGGCCTCAAACTGAGGGGAGACAATTGGAGGGGATGACAGGCCAGTGTTCGAGACGGCAGAAACTTGCGCCAAATTCTGAAGAGGAATGGCCGCTAGCCGCGGCGGGGCAGGGTTGGGTGCTGTGGTCGTCGCTGTCTTCCAGTTGGCGGGGACTGACGCGAGGGCAAATTCGCGCCCTGACACAGGATCATTCCATGAAATCTCGATTTCATAGCGCTGCTTGGCGATCGTCAATTCGTCGATCGCTCCCTGGCGAGCGACCTGGCCGCCGATCAGGATCGCAACGCGGTCGCAGATCGATTCCAGTTCGGTGAGCGCATGACTGTTAATAAAGACGGTTTTGCCCTGCTCTCGAAGGCGGCCCATGACGTCGCGGATTTCCCTGCGGCCGACAGGATCGACCCCGTCCGTCGGCTCATCGAGCAGCACGAGATCCGGATCGTTCATCAGCGCTTGCGCGAGTCCAACCCGCTGCATCATTCCCTTGGAATAGGTGCTTACTTTTTGGTCGCCCCAGTCGGACATACCCACCGTTTCAAGCAGTTCGGCGGCCCGGCGCTTTGCCGTCCTGCGATCCACCTTGGCAAGCGCGCCAAAAAATTCAAGCGTCTGGCGGCCGGTGAGGTAGCGGGGGAAGCGGTGATTTTCGGGGAGGTAGCCGACGCGGGAGAGGGTGGCCTTGTGGCCAACGGGGTTGCCCAGGAGGGTCCCCTCGGCGCGGGTCGGACGCACGACGGTCATCATGATTTTGACGAGCGTGCTCTTGCCCGCGCCGTTGGGGCCGAGCAGGCCGAAAACCTCCCCCCGCCGCACGTGCATCTCGATGCCCTGCAGGGCGTGGACGCGGCCGCGGTAGACCTTCGCCACTTGCTTGAGGTCGATCGCGTGCTCGTAGTTCGCGGCGGCCATGAATGGTGCATCAGACAATGATCAATAGCGGAACTCAAGGGCCGCGCGCGCGTACGGCTCGTCGCTGAGGTCGATCAGGCCGGCGGTGCTCCGGAAGTCAAAGCCCGTCTTCAGCTTTGTGCCCCAGCCGTAACCGATGCCCGCGCTGAGCGAGAGGTGATCGCTCGGGGTGAATCGGATGCCGGCCTCGGCGCGGCGCTGTTGGTAAAGCAGGCGTTTGTCTTTGGGGAGACCGGAAACTTCAAACGTGTCCTGCGTGTTCGCCACGGCGCCGTAGACGGTCCAGTGCGGGATGAACTCGTAGCCGATGTTTATGCGAAAGTCGGTGATCAAGTAGTACTCCCCCTCGATGTCCAAGTGAGCGATCGGCTTCCAGCTAATGGAACTGTACGGCAAGCCCGCCACGACCAACAACATCGGGTCAAAACGATGGCTGTATCCGAACCCCGGCAGCGGCAGGTCGGGGGCGTAGGTGCGGTGGCCGTCGTAGTCGATGATGATGCCCAGGGCATCGGTTTCGTTAATCTCCTTGGCTATGACCAGATCGGCCTTGCCGTACCAGGCACGGCCTTCACCGAACTCGTTGTTGCCGGCGTAGCCCGC
>JAQGHH010000369.1 GCA_028288945.1 Phycisphaerales bacterium | reverse complement strand
ACCCGGCAATGCCAGGACCTCCTCGCCAACGGCGTGGACGGCCTGCACTTCTACACGCTCAACAAGAGCAAGGCGACGGTGCAAATCTGCAAGCAATTGAACCCCCCGCACGCAGCATGAGGGCGCGTGGGAAGAAAAGGAGGCATACCCCGATGATGATCCTGATCGGGATCAACCATCCCGGCCTTGCGACCTCGGCGTGACGCTGCCAGAATTGTTCAAATGGATCAGAACGAGATTGTTCGCAATTACAAAGCCCTTCGCGGCGTGTCGGTGGCGCTGAACACCCGCCTGGTCAAGACGCTCAATCGTGACGAGATCGGCGCCGCCGCCGCGGCGCTGGGCATGCTGCACGGCAAGCACATCGATCTGGAGACGGAAGACGAAATCTCCGTCATGATGGATTATGCGATCCATAACCTCTTCCGCGACGGGCGCAACGCCGTCGATCGAATGCTTGAAGAGGACCCGCCTCCGGAAGGTTCGCCTGAATTGCGGCTGCTGCGGTCGATGCAGAAGTCGCATTACACGATCTTCACCGTACAGACGCCGATCCCGGGTTTGGGCGTGCGCGGCTTGGACGGGATGGAAAAGACGCCGATCGTGATCGTGGACCTGGGCTTCGGTGCGACCGCGGTGCCGGGCATGGCGCTTGCGACCCGCATCCATTCTCCCGGGGAGGGATGGTGGATGACCACAGGCGCCGCGCTGCCCATTAACGCAAAGGCGTTGAGTGGGATCATTCGCGAGACAGATGACCACATTCGCCGGTTCGGCGTCGAGCTGGAGGAGCAGGAGCGGACCACGATCATCATCCGCGCCTGCGTGGCATCGGGCGCGTCGCGGCAGGTCGCCTACGCCGATCCCGGCACGAGCATCGCCCCCAGTGCCGCCGCGCCAGTGATTCGCGATTCGCCGAAAATCGGCCGCAACGACCCATGCCCTTGCGGCAGCGGAAAGAAGTACAAGAAATGCTGCGGGGGCTGATGTAGCCGCCATCGCCGTGCCGAACCATCAACAAACGAAGAAACCCCGGCGTATCCGGGGTTTCTTGCTTTGCGGGTTGGCAAATCGATCAGGCCGGGATGTGGGTCTTCTTGTGGCTTGTCGAGAGCTTGTGCCTGGTCGCGTGCTTCGCGGCCAAATGGTGCTTCTTGCTGTGGCGCACGATGCGGTGGTGGGCGGTGCGCTTGTGGGGGGCGAGGGTCGTGGCGCTGGTGGTCGCGGGCTTGGCGACGGCCAGCGGGGTCGCGGTCGTGGAAGCCGCGGCAGAAAGGGGGGTATGACGGGCCAGGCCGATCGCCGGCACCGCGCACGCGAGGGCGGCCGACGCCGCCCACTTCAATAGATTCTTACGGACCATATGGCACTCCTTTGCCCAAAGGCATTCTGCCCTCCGTGGCTCTTCCCCGGTTCATCGGGGTGCCGGCGGGCGATGGGGGATGATGCGAATTCCGCGCGACGCCGCACGGCTGCTTTGCATATATCGGACCGCAACCCCGCGGTCGCTTAACCAAATTGCGGGCGATTATCGGACGGGCAGCGCGGCCTGAACTTGCGGCGTGCCGTACATGACGCGCAGTGGAGTCGTGCGCCGGCCGGGACGCTTCGCTTCCATTTGCTCAGCGACGGCTTCGAGAATCGGGTCGGCTTCCAGCTTGTGAAGACAACTGATGTGCGAACACCGCCGGCCATAGCAGGGGCTGCACGGGATGTCGAGCTGCACGACGGAATCAAGCCGGCCGAAGGGGCCGGTGCGGAAGGGGCTGGTCGGGCCGTACATGGTGACCAGCGGCCGCCCGAGTGCGGCGGCAATGTGCATCGGGCCGGTGTCGTTGGCGATGACCAGGTCCGCGCGCTCCAGCAGCGCCACAAGCTGACGGAGGTTGGTCTTACCCGTGAGGTCGATGGTGCCCGGGATATGGGCCGCGATGGCCGAATCCCCGCCGCCCCCGGCGACGACCGATTGAAGCCCGTAGCGGTCCCGCAGCGGCGCGACGCACGCGGCGAATTTTTCGGGCGGCCAGCGCTTGGTCACCCAATTCGCGCCGGGAAAGAAAACCGCGTACCGTATGCCGGGGGTGACGAGTCCGTCGACGAACCGGCGATCTTCGTCGTTCGTTGGAAAGACGAATTCCACCGGCCCGCGCCCCAGGCCCAGCGCCTCGGCGATGTTGAGGTAGCGTTCCACCGCCTGCCCTTCGGGGAAGCCGGTGCGAACGCGGTGCGTGTAGAACATCCAGCCGAACTCGCGCGCCTCGGACGGCCCGACACGCACGGGCGCGCGGGTTTTGGCGGCGAGCCACCCGCTGCGGAAGAGGCCTTGCAGGTCGATGACGAGATCAAATTGCCTCTCGCGCAGCGATCGCGTGAATTGAAAAAGTCCGGCTGCCGCCGAGGGCTTTCGCCACCCTTTCCCGTAGCGGCGGCGCTCGAACGGGATGACCTCGTCCAGCAGCGGATGCCCGTCGAGCAGTCCGGCGCAGGCGGTCGTGACGACCCAGCTCACGTGCGCTTCGGGCCAGCGCCGGCGCAGCAGGCTCAAGACCGGCAGCGCGTGGACGATGTCTCCGATCGCGCTGGGTTTGATGATCAGGATGCGCTGGGGCGGGGATGCGAACTCAATGGGCTTCATTGGGTCTTGCTGGGATGAAGATCCTTCTCATGGGCGGGGGCGGGCGCTGTGCCGTCCGAGGCGCTGTCGTCCTGCCGCTCGCCCGGCTCTTGCAGCGCTGCCGGCTCGCCGGCGTCTTCATCGCCTTCGCGGAAATACCGCGCGGTCGGGGCATACCCCTGACAGAGCGCGAGCGAATCGGGCACGGAATATTGGCTATTTTCCTGCACGCTCCGCAGGAGCCGGCGGATGCCCAGGGCGATCCACCGCCGCTGGCGGATCCCGTCCACGTCGATCAGCACGGGCATCGGCCCGAGCATTTCGTCGGGGCGGACGATCCAGTTGCTGGCCTTCGCGTCGAAGTGGGCGAAGCCCTGGCGCTCGATCTCGCGCAGGATGCGGCCCGTCCGTCGAAAGAGCATATCGCGCTGCCGGGCCGGCAGCGAGTCGAGATCGACGCGCGCCAGGGTCGGCCCCGGCACGCGCTCGAAGATGATCAGGTTGTCCGTCACGTACCCCATCGTCCGCCGTTCGACGAAAAGCAGCGGCCAGGCGGTGGGGAGGTTGCGGAGGATTAGCTTCCACGCCTTGAACCACGCCCGACGGCTGCGCGGGCCGCGGCCGATTTCGTTCAAATAACGGTACCAATATCGGCGGCGCGGGCGCTTGATGATGACCTCGACCTCACGCCCGCCAACCGTCACGCTACCGGCGATGACATCCCCGCTCTTGCTCGTCTTAATGACCTTCAACTTGCCTTCGTCGATCTGCCGCAGCAGTCGCGGCAGCTCGCGCTCCCAGTCTTCGCGGGTGACTTGCAGCCCGCTCGCCGTCGACCACCGGCGGGGGTATTTGTCTTGCTTAAAAAACGCGCCGCGCCAGCCGTCCGATTCGATCCGCCCGAAGTACCGATTCTCCCCCGTCGCCCGCCGGCGGAGGAAGGTGCCGGCCAGCGTGTTGGTGAGCGGGTTGTACAGAGGCAGCCGCCCGCCCGGCCCGAGCGCCTCCCAGCCGCGGAGAAAATCGGCGCGTGTCGCATACCGGCTGGCGCTGTGGCCCAGGTGCCGCAGGTGCGCGAGCGTCAGGCCGCCTTTGCGAACGGCGTAGCCGTCGAGAAGGTAGAGCCTGCCGTCTTGAAGCAGGAAATTGCCCAGATGTAGATCTTCATGGCCGAGCCCGGCCCTGGCGAGCTGCCGGACGAGGTCGCGAATTTGCCCCGCGATTTTGAGATGGCCCGGCGCCCGCTCGCCGCGGAGTTCGTAGCGGCTGAAATATTCATCAAGCTGCATGCTCGGCTCGATGGCTTCGAGCACGACCGCGTCGCCGACCGTGCCGTTGAGGTTGAACCCCATCATTGCCGCGACGGCGCGCGGCGCAGGGATTTGCGCTTTTTGCAGCCATTGGAGGCGGGTGAACTCGGCCATCGCGGGGCTGCCGCGGAAGAACCGCCGAAACCGGTCGCGGGGGCCGGTCTTCGGATAAAACTTCAAGTAGTAGGCGCGGCCCTCGTGCTCAAACCGCCAGATTTGCCGGTAGCCGCGGTCTTTAACGAGCGTCCCGACGCGGGAGAGATTACGGAGGGTTTGTTCCAATCCCGATGCTGCCACTGCCGGGAGTATAGCAGGCGAGATAGCGCACGGCGCGGGCGGTCACTTCGGTTTGGTCATGCCTCCGCCCGCCACTACGTCATAGGGCGAGAGGATGCATCGCGACGGTTTTTTCGGGTCCACAATGATTCTTATGCGCGTTTGCTCGTCATACGCATCGGCGTGGCTTGCGTCCACGTCACGCCGCTTCGTGTACTCGACGCCATTTACGGTGTAACCGAACGTCACCGGGACAATCCCGTTTTTCTGCACGACACCGCGCGAAACGAAGCGCGCCTCCGTGCGCATGCCGACGTGCAGTAACCGCAAATTCGATCTAATCTGCCACCACATCATCGGAAGGCCGAACACCGTGATCGCACCGGCCACCGCCAGATATGTCAACTGCGAAATCGGCTCATTCGAAGAGCGGTTGCTGCTCAGATGCCCCAGCACGTCGAAGCCGATGAGTCGAACACCCCAAAATACCCACGCCCCGATGATCAAAACGAGAAAGGTCAGCAGCGGCACACGGACCGCGGTTCGATATTCCTGTGGGTCGAGATTGCGCAATTCAGACATCGGTTTCCTCCGGACAAACAAATCGCCGGTCTGAATTCTACCGCCACGCGGCTCCGACGGCATCAAGCTTCAGCTCCTCCCGCAACTTCGGCGGCGGCCTGCAATCCTTCGGCGATTTCCGGCGGGATGATGCCTCGTTTCACGTAGATTGGTCGCACGATCTTTCTCAGGGTGGGCAGCTTCATGGCGAAGCTCGCGGATGCAACCAGCACGATCGACCCGGCGATCAGCAGCGTGCGGGATGCGCCGACCACTTCCGCGCCAGGCTTGCCGAGCCTGCTGGCGGCCATTCCGGCCAGGAGGTTGCCCCACGGGGTCATGCCGACGAAGGCCATCGTGAAGAAGCTCATCACGCGGCCACGCATGCGGTCTTCGGTGAGGGTTTGCAAGAGGGTGTTGGCCGAGGCGAAGCAGATGATCATCCCCAGCCCGCCGACGGGCACGATGGTCAGGTCGAGCCAGAATGAACGGGAAAAGGAGAAGGCGATCAGCGCGCCGCCGAAGAGGAAGGAGGCGATCGCGATGACGCGGCCGAGGCCGACGACGGTCCGCCGGGAGGCGAGGTAGATTGCGCCGATGAGCGCGCCCAGGCCGGATGCGCCCATGAGCAGGCCAAGGTCCTGGGCACTGCGCGCCGGGCCGCCGAAGTGCGCGGCGAAGACGGGCATCAACAGGGAAAACGCGGGCATGCCCGTGAGGCTCAGGATCGCCATGAGCAGCAGCATCGCACGGATCGGCGCGGAGCCGAAAATGTAGCGGAGGCCTTCGTACAACTCGTGAAGCACGCTGCGCCCGTTCACCCGCGCGGGTTGCGGCGGGACGCGGATGAGCAGCAGCGCCGCGATGACCGCGATGTAGGTGACGCCGTCAAGGAAGAAACACCACCCGGCGGAGCGGGCGCTTTCCCCCAGAGCGTGGATGACGAACCCGGCGATCGCCGGGCCGACGAGCCGCGCGCCGTGGACCATCGTCGAATTGAGCGCGATGGCGTTGGGCAAATCCTCCCGGCGGGTCACCAGTTCCACAAGAAACGCCTGCCGGCCCGGCAGGTCAAAGGCGTTGATGATCCCCTGCACCACCGCGAGCGCAATGATGCCGCCGACGACGAATTGCGGATGCCGCGGGTCGGCAGAGAGGGCGAGGGCGGCGAGGGCGAAGGACTGGAACATCGCGAGGGTCTGCGTGACGACCAGCAGCCGTTTGCGGTTCCACCGGTCGACCCACACGCCGGCGAATGGCGCGAGCAGAAACATCGGGATCTGCCCCGCGAACCCCGCGACGCCGAGCATGAGAGGGCTGTTCGTAAGGTAATAGACGAGCCAGACGGTGGCGACTTGAGTGAGGAACGTCCCGACGAGCGAGACGAGCTGCCCGGCAAAGAACAGCCGATAGTTACGGTGTGCGAGCGCCCGCACGATCAGCGAGATGCGGCTGGGGCGCTCGTCATCGGGGTCGGCGGATGGAGGGGCAGCGTCCATGGGGCCGGCGGATCATAGTCACGCCGCGAGCTTCCCGTGACTGCGAGGTGATGTTTTCCCGCACCCTCACCCGCCGGTCCGGCCCAGGGCTTAAGGATGATGTGAATGATGCATGATTTTAACATCCGCCCCGAGCTTTCGCTTTGCCGCGGCGATCGCGACTAAGCCGCTGTGCCGGGC
>JAQGHH010000364.1 GCA_028288945.1 Phycisphaerales bacterium | reverse complement strand
GGGGCGGAATACGAATCTATGCCGAGTACGCGCTGGTGCCCTGGGTGGGCGTCATGGCACTGGGGTACGCCTGTGGGCCGGTCTACGAGTTGGACTCGGCCAAGCGGCGGCGGCTTCTCCTTTGCCTGGGGGCGGGACTGATTGTCGCCTTCATTACGCTGCGCGCCCTGAGCGCGTACGGCGACCCGCACAAGTGGGCCCCGCAACGGATTCCCGTTTTGACCGCGATCGATTTCCTTAACTGCACCAAGTATCCGCCGTCGCTGCTGTATCTGCTGATGACCCTCGGCCCCGGCCTGATGGCCCTCGGGCTGGCGGAGCGCCCCACGGAACTCCTGCGAGGCCGCACCGAGCGGATGCTCATCGTCTTTGGTCGCGTGCCGCTGTTCTTTTATCTGCTGCACCGGC
This sequence comes from Phycisphaerales bacterium, assembly GCA_028288945.1. Classification (GTDB taxonomy): domain Bacteria; phylum Planctomycetota; class Phycisphaerae; order Tepidisphaerales; family Tepidisphaeraceae; genus RYN-428. Next base: position 4,917 of record JAQGHH010000364.1, on the reverse strand, counting down.
CGCTGATTCATTGCATCGCCGTCGCGCTTTCGTTCACCCGGTACGGTCCGCAGGTCATCCACTTCTCGCGCAACCACCCGCCCGCGGACATCGGCTACGGTTTACCCGTCGTGTACGGGGTCTGGCTCGTCGTGATTGCGATGCTCTATCCCCCCTGCCGCCGGTTCGAGCAGCTGAAAAGAACGCGCAGGAGCGCCTGGCTGGCGTATTTGTAAATGAACGAGGCGAAGGGCAGGGCATCGACCGTGCGAGCGGATTGGTGGGCGAGTACACCCACCCTACCCGATTAATTCATGGGCCGGGTGCCGGTGCCACGCAACGCGCCCGGCGGAGGTGGGGTCTGCCGCGGCGAGGCCGGGGGTGCGGGTCGGGAACAGGCGGTCGCGCAGCCTGAGAACGGGTAGCTCCACGAGTTTGGCCATGATGATCCCGACCACGACGCTTCCGGCCACGTAGATTGCGACGGTAGTAATTGAGGAGACCGGGCCGCCGGGCAGGAGGGCCATCGCGCGGGGCATGCAGGCCGAGAACGGGAGATGCCACAGGTAGATCGAATAGGAGTACGCGCCCATCCGGCCGAACGCGGCGACCGTTCTGGATTCGCCCGCGGATTTGGAATGGATCGCGACCAGCAGCAGCATGCCGAAGCCCAGATAGAGGAACGTCAGGCCGATCGTGTGCATGAACGGGTTTGACACGTCCAGCTTTAGCGCGGGGGCGACGAGCGTAATTCCCGCGACGATCAGCAAGGCGCGGAATTTCTTCACCCCGGCGGCCATCCGGCCGGCGTGGAAGTGGTGGAAATAAGCGAGCAACACGCCGAAGAGCAGCGAGTCGAGGCGCAGGTGCGTGGGATAGAGCTGCGCGTTGTCGGAGAAGGGGCGGCCGTGGGAAACATAAATTCTTGCCGCGATGGAGAGCGGCGCGACGATCAGGAAAATGGCGGGGATGACGCGCAGCGGGCGCACGCGCAGGAAGGCGATGAGCCCGGTCACGATCAGGGCAAGCAAGATATAGAAATGCTCCTCGACGGCCAACGACCACGTGGAGACCCACAGTCGCGGCGTGTAGCTCTGCAGGAAGAACACTTCGCCGAGCAACGCCTTCGCCGGGATCGGCTCCCCGAACGCGAGGCCGGCGGCGACCGTGACGGCGAGCATCAGGTAGAACGGCGGATAGATCTTCAATCCCCGCCGCACGAGGAACCGGCGGATGTTCACGGCCCCCCGCACCCGGTACTCGCTGAACAAAAGCCCCGCCACGAGGAAGCCGCTCAGGACGAAGAACAAGTCTACGCCGACCCAGCCGACCCGATGCCAGAGCGTGGCGCCGAACGCCAGTAGCGGCGTCGCATGTGGCCCAGGCATCCGCGGCAGATGTCGGCCAAGGACCAGCAGGATCGCCACGGCGCGGAGCGCATCGAGTTGCGGGAGCCGCTTGCGGGCGGCCGGCGTGGGGAGCGCTTGCGATCGTTCCGCCACCCATTCGGTGCGTGACGATCCAGTGATTTGTGGATCGGCGGAGCTTGGGGTTGGGAACGCGACCAGGAATGTTCTCCGATGATGCCCGCGGAAGAGAGGGTCCGCGCATGAGACATATCGGACGGAAACGCCTGGGGAATTGCCAAAAAGGGGCTTGGACGACAAGGGCATCCCGTGGCACGGTTCGACCGCTCAGAGGAGAAAGGGGGAGAGAAGAAGCCCGTTTTCTGGCTGAAGCCCCTTTGTGGGCGCATCGGCGCGAAGCCGCTGGCCCGCCGACGGGAGTCGCGTAACTGCGGCCGATGGTGACGCCGCCGAGCACGGGAGAGCCGCCAATTGCTTCGGTCAATCGCGACGGTTTGTCTTCAAAAACCATGCTCCGCCGGGAATTTTGTCATAATAATGCTGGAAAGTCGCGAATTAAAGGGGCCGCGCGCCGCCGCCGCGGTTGTTTTTGGCATAAATCTCTATTTTCAAGAACTTTACGTTCAGTGCGCCGGGGCCACTGAGAGAGGTTCATTGCCCATCGTTGCCCATCATTGCCCATGATTTCGACGTCGGGCCCAATCGGCAATCGGGCCAGAGTAAATGTTGAGGCGCCCGCCCCCAATTTGAGAAGCTCCCTCTCGAACAAGCCTCGATGGCTCGCGCTCGGGTGAGACGGGTTTCGGGGCTGCAATCGAAGAAAGGAACCGGTTATGGCAAATGGAAAACCCGAGTCGAACGAGCCGCGGCTGTCGGAGGGGCTGGTGAATTACACGATCAGCGCGGCGCTGGAAGAAATGACCGCGCCCGAGTGTTCATTGTCACCGGCGAAGATCGCGGTCTTGCGGGAGCTGGCGGCGGGGAACGGGGTGGTGAAGGCCGCCGAAGCCGCGGGCGTCGGCCGGCGCACCGTTTCCCACTGGATGCGCAACGACCCCGAATTCGTGGCCACCCTCAACGCCTGGCGGAACCAGAGCGTGCGATGGGCGCGGGACCAGATGGTCGCAACGCTCGGTGAGGCAGCGGCGACGGTCCGGCAGGCCATTCAAAATGGGGACTCGAAACTCGCCATGCAACTGCTGAAGCTTCAGCAGGTGGTCGGGCCGGTGGAGGAGGGGTTGGAGTCGGCGGAGGAGATACACATGGACCGCGGCGCCCGTCGCCGATCACGGACGTCGGCGCTGGTCCGGCGCGAGGTGGTGAGTATGAACCGAGAAATCGCCCGGCACCCGCTTTACGGCGAGTTCCGCAAGCGCCAACTGAGCGGGGTGGAGAATCGGTCGTGGACTGAGTTTCTCGCCGAGCATAACAGGCGCATGAGATTCGCCCGCCAGGGGCTGCAGGCACCGCCCGAACAAAGGGCAATTGTCAGGGACGCTGATCCGGAATCGGCCCCGCCCACGGAAGGCGCGGCTCCGTCTTTGCCGGGAACATTGGAAGGGAATGAGCATTCAGGGGAGGCTTCTCCGTCGCCCTCCTAGTTTTTCCAGCGACCGGGTTTGCGTGAGGGTGAGGCTGCCGGCATTCGAGAACGCTGATTTCGCGAGACACACCTTCTCCTGTTTCCGGCGCTTCACCCTCACCCCAGCCCTCTCCCTAGGAGGGAGAGGGAGTAAGAAAAGGCCGTTACCTCCCGGTAACTATCGCACTTTCCTGTGGGTTCTTGTCCGGCGGGCTATACGTTCCTACGGTTCGGCTCGGCGATGGTGGGTTCACCATCGCGTTCCGACTTTTCCATCCACAGGAGCATTTCATGAATGACGTAAAGGGAAGCGTGGCGCTGATCACCGGCGGGAACAAAGGGCTGGGGCTCGAGATCGCCCGGCAGCTTGGGAAACAAGGCGTGCGCGTGGTGATCGGCTCGCGGGATGTTGGCAATGGCGAATCAGCCGCGGGGAAGTTGAAGAAGGAAGGGATCGACGCCCGCGCGGTGAAGCTGGACGTGACGAGTGCCGCGGATATCGCGGCGTTGCCGGGGTTTTTCCAGAAAAACTACGGACGGCTGGACATCCTCGTAAACAACGCGGGGGTGAATTTTGATTTCGAATCGGACAACCCGGCCGCGTGGGCGAGCTCGACGGCGGGCACAATTACGCCCGATCGGCTGCGCAAGACGTTCGAGGCCAACTTCATCGGGCCGGTGTCGATCTCGCAGGCGCTACTGCCCTTGCTGAAAGAAAGCCCCGCCGGGCGGATCGTGAACCATTCGAGCATCCTCGGCTCGTTGACGCTGCACAGCGACCCCAAGTCGATGATCTATTCGACCAAGCCGCTGGCGTACAACGCGTCGAAGGCGGCGCTGAACATGGTGACCGTTCACCTCGCGTACGAGCTGAAGGAGACGAAGGTGAAGGTGAATTCGGCGCACCCGGGTTGGGTGAAAACGGACATGGGCACGGATGCCGCCCCGATGGAAATCCCGGACGGCGCAAAGACGGCGGTGGCTCTTGCCACGCTTCCGGCGGACGGGCCGACGGGCGGGTTTTTCCACATGGGGGAAAGGCTGCCGTGGTGAGCCGGCTCTCGGGCAATTGTTGGCACAGAGCCCACAGAGGCCACAAAGAGCACAGAGAAAGAGACAGATACAGGATCCGACAACACAGAAAATAAAGGCGAATGCTTTCTTTTCGCCGCTGTGCTCTTCGTGGCCTCTGTGGGCTCTGTGATTTTGCCCGTGCGTTCCGGTAGCCGGGAAGACATGGGCGGGCCGCCCCATGCCACGGGAACTGCGGCGGACAATCGCCTTCGCGTCCGTTGCCAACGCCGAAGCCGCGGACTACCCTAACCCTCGATGCAAGCCCCCTCGTCGGCGGCCGATTTCCCGCGTGGAACGGCCGCAAAAGATGCGCCGCCCGCAGCCGCCGTCGTGCGACCGCCCGTCAAACGGCCGAGGCGCGGGCGCATCATCCTGGGGGCGGCGGCGTTGGCACTGGCCATCACCTTCACGATCGTCTGGTACACCGGCCTGCGGAATCGGTTTCTCCCGATGAACTTCGGCGTGGTGGAGCCGGGGAAGATTTACCGGAGCGGGCAGATTTCGCCGAGCGTGCTTCGCAGGACACTGGCCGACAATCGGATCGGGCTGATCGTCAACCTCTCCAGCCCCTATGAAGACAACCCGGACGCCAAGGCCGAGCCGCTGATCGCGTCGGAAATGGGCGTGCCGCGGATCAGCCTCCCGCTTAACGGCCAAGGCGTCGGCGACCCTTCGTATTATCCCAAGGCCATCGCGGCAATCGTCAACGCCAACCGCGAAGGGAAAGCCGTGCTGGTGCACTGCCAATCGGGCGCGCAGCGCACCGGGGGCGTGATCGCCACCTATCGCATTCTTGTCGAAGGCAAGTCGAAGGAGGAGGCGTTTGCCGAGGCGAAGCGTTACGGCCACCGGCCGCACGGCAACCCGAAGCTGATTCCCTTCGTCGAGGGGCATCTGCCGGAGTGGAAGGCGGAA
>JAQGHH010000401.1 GCA_028288945.1 Phycisphaerales bacterium | reverse complement strand
GAGCCGGTGAAGTTGGAGCTGCCGCCGTGGACCCAGACGCCGTACTGCCCGCCCGAAAACGCCAGATGGCTGATCGTGACGAAGTTGCCCGCGTTAATGTCGAACGTGGGGCCGACGCTCGGGGATGAAATCTGCGCGACCGCGCCGCCGTTGGTCGGGCCGGTGATCGTCGCGCCCTGGCCGTTTCCGATGGCCGGGTTGCCGCTGATGAGGATGCTGCCGATGTGCTGGTACGTGCCGGTATCGACGTAAATCGTGTCCGCGGCCCCGAGGGAATACGCGGCAAAGAGCGTGGAGAGCAGCGGCTTGGGCTCTGACGGGAGCCGGCCGGTGTTGCGGTTGCTGCCGATCGCGGTCGTGTATTGGTCGCCCGTGGTCGAGCCGTCGTTGACGTAATAGGTGTGCGTGTTTTCAGGAATCGCGAAGACCTCGTTGCTGAGGTCCGACGCGGAAGGCGTGCTGACGAGCGACACTTTGATGCGCAGGCCGAAGGTGCCGTAGGTGAGGCCGGAGTTTTGCGGAATCCAGGTGAACGAGCCGGTGTCGGGCGTCGAGGCGGTGATGTTGGTGAGCAGTTGCGGGACGCCCGCCACGTCCTGATACACGTCGATGCGCACGGGCGAGCCGCCGCCGTTAAACGTGGTCCAGGAGATCGTGTGCGGCTGATTGGGCTGCCAGTCCACGTAAAGCTGCGGGGTGATCAACTGGACATGTGCCGCGGCGAGGTTGATGTCACCGGCATCGGTGTTGCCGTACGCGCCCTGGTCGGGTGCGACGGAGTCCGGGAGGACGTAGAGCGCAGCGCCGTCGAGGTAGCTGTCGTCGGTTGCGCCCGAGAGTCGCAATGTCTCGAAGCGGTACTTGACGCTCCGCGCCCCGACCGGCACGTGCAGTCGGTCGCCCGCGAGTTCCCAGCGGTCGGTCGCGTTGGTAGCGGGAACGATGTCGGGCGCGCCGATCGGGTTCCCGACGCCATTGAGGAACGTGAGGATGAGCTTCCCCTGGTCGGTGGGGCTTTCGGGGGCCGAGCGAATCCGCCCGCCGAACACCACCGACAAGTTCTGCGCGTCGAGCTGCGCGGGCGTGAATCCGGGAGTAAGGCTGACGGTCTGCTCGGCGAAGCCCGCGCCCACAGCGCCGGAGTAGAAATAGCTGCTTCCGTTAAAGGCCGCCGGATTGGCCGAAAGGGTCGATCCGCCGGTGTTCACCGTCCACGAGTTTGTGCCCGAGTCGAACGAGGGGTTGGCGAGCAAGTTCTGGTAGGCGGAAGGGAGCAGAAGGTCCGTCAACGGGTCGGCGGCGTCGATCGTGGGGCTGGAGGCGTGACTGCCGGCGGCAAGGGCGGTGATGTGGAAGTCGTTGGTTGCCGGATTGGCAAACCGCGGCTGGGCGTAGCCGGGGTTGACTGCGGACGTGCCGATCGAGTGCAGGTCGAACAACCCCAGGTCGCGCTGGATATCGATGATGTCGGAGAAGTCGGTGAAATAGTGGAGCAGCTTGCCGGGGCCTGTGCTGTACAAGTCGTTGTAGTCGCTGAAAAACCCCGTGCGGCTGTTGTCGGCGACGAACACGTCGTACCCGCCGTCGGCCTGGAAAATGTTGTCGAGCAATTCGGTCCGGCTGGAGCCGCCGTCCACCTGCACGTTATTCCCGGCGGTGGAATAGAAGGTGTTGTTCACGATGCGCACGTCGTTAGCGCCGTTGGTGCGGACGCCCGCGCCCGTGTTTCGGTAGATCAGGTTGTGGACAACGATCTGCCCCGTGTGGGTGATGATTGCGGTCGTGTTGCTGTCGATGCGGTTGAACTGGATCCTGCCGGTGAAATCCACGCCCGTGATGTTCGTCTCGATGAGGTTGGCGGTGTCCAGCGAGTTGCCGCCCAGGATGCCGCTGCCGACGACGCCCGTGGTGTTGGAGTAGACGTGCTGGAGCTGCATGCGGCCGGTGAGGTTCACGCCGATGGTGTTGTTGTAGATGTCGTTCGCGCCCGAACCGGGGAAGAACCCGAGCCCGTTGACCGTGTCGTTGACCGGCATGATCACGCCGGTCGCGTTGTTGAAGATGTGGTTGGAGACGAACGCGCTCGGGAACAAATAGTTGAGCCCGATCACGCCGTTGTGAATGTCGTTGTGGTCGATGGAGCCGGTGAATTGGCCGTTGAGGTTGAAGGTGACGGACACCATCGCGGCGCCCAAAGATCGAGCGCCCGGCGCCGCGCCGCCCCCGACTCCGTTCCAGCCGAAATCATTTCCCGTGATCGTGCCGGTCGCGGCGGCCTGTTCGTCGTACGCGCCGGCGCGGTTGTTCTGGATGGTCACATTCGTCGCGCCGCCGCCGGTGATGCTCAGAGTGCCGAAGATGCTGTTGTTATTGATGACCGCGCCGTCGGTTCCGCCCGTGAGATTCAGGCTGCCAAGCGTGTTGGTGTCGAGGTGATTTCCCGAACCGCCGCTCAGGACGACGGCGCCGGTGACGGTGTTGCTGGTGAGGGTGGCGGAGGTCGTGCCCGTGAGCGTGGCGCTGCCGATCGTGTTGCCCGTCGCCTGGAGCGAGGAGACCCCGGTCGCGGTCAGAGCGCCGGTGATCGTGTTTCCCTGGAACAGAACGTTGGTGGCGTTGGTTAACGAGACGCCGCCCGACACGTGGTTGTTGGTGATCGTGACCTGTACGGCGTTCCCGCTGACGGCGAGATTGGTGAGCTGGTTATTGTCGAGCCTTGCGCCGGTCCCGCCCACGATCTGGGAATCGCCCAGAGTGTTATTGAGTGCCTGGAAGCTGGGGGCGGCGGTGGCAATGACGCCGTGGATGAGCGTCATGTTCTGCACGGTGACTTTGGGCTGAGACTGAATGACGGCCTGCCACGTCGGATCGATCAATGAGCCGGGGCCTCTGAGGTAGATCGCGTTGAGCGAAATGCCGGTACGGACGCCCACCTCATACAGGTCGCTCAGCTTGAAGCTGATGGCGGCCGGGGACAAGCCGGCGATTCGTCCGAACGCCGTATTGCCCGCGGGCGTGTACTGGTCGATCGTGATCGCGGGGGTGGAGAGGTCTGCCTGGTCGTTCAAGTAGATGGAATCGAAATTGCCGAGATCCTCGATGGAGATGGCCCCGGCGATCGATTGCACGCTGTTGCTCGTGCCGATGAAGATGAAATCGGAATTGGAGGCCGGGGCGGTCCGGCCGGGGTTGATGTTGGTGGGGACGCCGGTGGCGGTGATGTTCACCGACTGCCCGCCGCCCGCGGTGGTGAAGAGCGTGGCGGAAGTCAGATGCAGCGTGCCGTCGTAAGTGACGTTGCCCGTCGTCGGTCCGGTGATCCCGCCGCCGGCGGTGGCGGTCGAGACGTTGATCGTCCCGCCGATGAACGTATTGCCTTGTTCATCCACCGCGAGCGTGGCCGTGCCGGTGCCGCCAGTGATGGTCACCGCGCCGTTGGTGTTGCTGTTGACGCCCGTAGCCCCAAAGACGCGGATGCTCGCCGTGGCGCTGCCGATGTCGATGCTCACGGGCACCGTGAGCCCCGTGTTCTGAATGTTGTAGGCGTCGGTCCCCGCGCCGCCCATGATCTTGATGGAGTCGATGGCCGCCGCGTCGACGGCGTACGTGTAGGCGTTGGTCCCGTTGTCGAATTTGACGTTGATGATGTTGGGGATGTTCGGGTCCGCCGAGACGGTGAACACGTCGTTCGGGTTCGCCCCGGTGTCGCCTGTGATGGTCAGCGTGGTCGGAGTGGCGGGCAAAAGCGTGCTAACCTTGCTGACGCTCCAGACGCCCCGTCCCCAAGTCCCGGCGTACAGGAAGTCGCCGGCGGCGTTGTAGTGCAGGTCCTTGACGATCACGCTGGGGAGGAAGTTCCCGAACTTGCGCCAGTGGTACGTGGGGCCGGTCATGTCGGCGAAGTAGACCCCGCCCGCGCCCCCGACAAACAGATACAGTTTGCTCCCGTTGCGATACGTGGTGAGCGTCCGCAGATCCGTGGTGAGATTGGGCAGATCGCCCGTGACGTCGCTCCAATTGCCGAGCGTAGCGCCCGCGTCGGTGGTTTTTGAAATGCGCCCATTGGCGTCCGCCATGAAGGCCGTGTTGTAGTTGGTGGGGTCGACCGCGCCCGCGCGAATCCCCGCCAGCGCAAAGCCGCCGAGATTGCTCGGGTAGGTCACCTGCGTCGGCATGCCCGTGCCGGCGGTGCGAACGTAGAGCTTTGCAAAGTTCGCGCCCGACGCGGCGTAGATGACGCTCGTGTTTCCGAC
>JAQGHH010000312.1 GCA_028288945.1 Phycisphaerales bacterium | reverse complement strand
GAATGGACGATCCGCGCACTCAAAGCCGGCAAACATGTGCTCTGCGAAAAGCCGATCGCAAGCAACGCGGCCGAGGCCCAGGAAATGTTCGACGTCGCCCGGCGGACCGGCCTCCTCCTCATGGAAGCATTCATGTACCGCTCGCACCCGCTCACTCTGGCCGTCGTCGATGCCGTCCGCGGCGGCGCAATCGGCCAGGTGCGGCTCATCCGCACCAGCTTCTGCTACCACACCAACCGCCTCGCCGGGAACATCCGCTTCGACCCCGCGCTCGCCGGCGGCGTCCTGATGGACGTCGGCTGTTACTGCATCAACTTCTCCCGCCTCATCGCTGGCGCGGAACCCAGCCGCGTTCAATGCGTCGGCCAGTTGCACGCATCCGGCGTCGATGAAATCGCCGCGGCCATTCTCGAATTCCCGGGCGGAATCACCGCCGCCTTTTCCTGCGGCATGAGCGTCCAGGCCGACAACGCCGCCCACATCTGCGGTACCGAAGGCTACATCGAAATCCCAATCCCCTGGAAACCCCCGGTCCAAAACGCGGCATGGACCCTCGCCCACTCCACCCCGCCCAAAATGGACTTGGCCGCAAAAGTAACCGCCCCGCCGCCCCGGCAGACGTTTACCATCAGCGCCGACCGCGAACTTTATGCGCTCGAGGCCGACGACTTCGCCCAAGTCGTGCTCGACGGAAAGCCGGTGCGGGTAAGCGAGCAAGACACGCTCGGGAACATGCGCGTGCTGGACGAACTCAGGAAACAAAGTGCTGAGTTCTGAGTGCTGAGTGCGGAGCCAGAACCGCCAGGCAATGGGCACTGAAACCGCACTTACCCTCAGCACTCAGTACTCAGCACTCAGCACTTTTACTTCCCTACCATCCACCATGACCATCATTCAAACCACAGGCGGCATCGCCGTCACCAACAGCTACCTTGTCGTGGATGAGGCGACCAAACAAGCCGTGATTTTCGACGCGCCGGATCACACGGTTCGCCCGCTGGTTGAAAAGGCGCGGGACGAAGGGTGGGACGTGATCGGGCTTTGGCTCACGCACGGGCATTTTGATCACGTGGCGGATCATGCCATGGTGAGCAAGGCGTTTCCCGGCGCGAAGGTGCTGATCCACCGCCTCGACGAGCCCAAGCTCCGCCAGCCCAACAGCCTCTTGTTCCGCCTGCCTTTCGAAATTCCGCGGGGCGAGGCACACCTGCTCATCGAAGACGGTCAGGAACTTCGGCTCGGGAACCTGAAGGTGAATGTGATCCACACGCCGGGCCACGCGCCCGGCCACGTGATGTTTTATTTCCCCGAAGAAAACGCCCTCATCGGCGGAGATCTCATCATCATGAACGCCGTCGGCCGGACCGATCTTCCCGACTCAGACCCCGATGCACTGAACGCCTCGATCCGCAAGGTTATGCGCCTCCCCGGCGAAACCCGACTTTTCCCCGGCCACGGCCATCCCAGCACCCTCCGCGAAGAACAGGAAACCAATCCCTACGTGCAGGCGGCAATCGAGGAAGGGGATTGAGTGCTGAAAGAGGGAATGAACGCAGAGACGCCGAGGCGCAGAGTTAGGAAGGAGGAGAGGGAGTGTGGCCTATGGCACGGGCGCCTCGCCCGTGGATTGCGGCTTTGGCCGCTTGCTTCATGGGCGGGGCGCCCATGCCACATAAGAGGTACGCCCCGTTCAGGATATGGAATCCTAACGCAAGCGCCGCCCCGGGATTCCGCACTCCCCTCTTCCCTCCTAACTCTGCGCCTCTGCGCCTCTGCGCCTCTGCGTTCATTCCTCCCCCGGCCACCTGCGTCTCACCGCCCCGCCAACTCGCGCCACACGTCGGCGAGGTTCAAACTCATTTTGACGCGGACCGCCCCCGGCGTCGGCGAATCGTAATCGACCTTCGACAGCCTCGCCCTCGCCAGGCTTCGGGCCAGCGCTCCTTCGATCCGCGGGTCCTGCCGGGCGGCATCACCCAAGGTGAGCTTGTCGGTCAGCGGGAGCGCGTTCACCCGGCCGCGGAGGTGTTGCAAAGCGACGGCCTCGGCGGCGCGAGCGGTCCGGAGCTTGGGGCCGGCGGAGGAGGCGGCCGCGCCTTCAGCATCCGCCGTGTCGTCGGCCCATGCCGGGGGCTGGCGCGGGATCATGATCGCGGCGGCTCCGGGCTGCCCTGAGGCCGCGACGGCCCGGCCCACGGGCGGCGCGACGCGACTCTCGACCTGCTGCCGCAACTGATCCCACTGCGCCTCGCTCTTGGGCGCGTCCGTCTGCTTTTCCAGTCCCGCGCGGACCGTGGACCACAGCTCGTCCGGCGCCGCGGCGAGCGTCAGCCGGACCTCAAGATCATCGCGAAATTCGATCGACGTGATCGGCCGGCCCTCGAGCCATTTGCCGACCACATCACCCCCGGCGGGCGTCGCCAGCGCATCGGCCAAATGTTTTCCGTCGGCAAGATCGATCGGCCTGAGGCTATCGAGCACCCGCTCCGCCGCGTTTCGGCGGGCGGCGCTGATGGCGGCGGTCCGGTCCTTCTCGTTCACCGCACGCCATGCGACTTGCGACTCGTCCGGCCGCAACCGCTCGGCCGCGTTGCCCGCGGTGCTGGAGCCGGTTGCGGGAAACGTGCGGTCGTTCCAACTCTTGAGCCGGTCGCGCAGGGTTTTCAAAGGGACGGGAACCGCCTTGGGGTTTTTCTCGGCAAGCGCAAGGAGCGTCCGGGCGACGTCGCCGCCGCGAACTTCCAGGCGGACCTGACAGGTCTGGTCGTCGAGCCATCGGGTTCCGCCGATCTGGTCGGCAGACCGCAGCACGGCATCAAGCTGAACCTGCCCCCCCGTGCGATCGACCAGCGACTGCACCGTCATGTCCCCCGCCACCGGCATCGCCAGCACTTCCAGCCGGAGCCTTTCGTAGGCGTCGGCCGCGGCAGCCGCCACTTGCGACCGGCGTGCGTCTTCCTGCCCCCGCGCTCCCGCGCAGAGCAGACAGACCAGTAACACCGCCGTCATCGGGCGCATCGCCATTCCCCACATCGGATTAGTCCGCCACGCGATTTGCACACCTTTTCAGACAGTGCCAATGGGCATACGTTAGGCCCCCGACCGGCAAAGTCCGCCTGCCAAGGGCATCGTAGCAGATGGGGCCGGCCGTTCACACATTCAATGGCAAATGCCCCACCCCCCTGCCATTATCGGACTTGCGACATGCAGTGCGCGACAACCGCGGTGCGGATAGCCGCGAAGGCGCGAAGAGGAGCAAATGCAATGCGCCAAGGCGCCGAGTGGCCAAGAGAGCCAAGAATTAAGGACCAAGCTGGAGCCGACCTTCCTTGGCGGGGCTTGGCTGCTTGGTTTCTTGGCGCTTAGCTTTTGTTTTTTTGCC
>JAQGHH010000300.1 GCA_028288945.1 Phycisphaerales bacterium | reverse complement strand
CCGCCGCGGCGGATTCGCCTTCGCCCTTGCCGACGACCACCGTGAAATCCTGGTGCATGCGGAACAGGCGGAAGGCGTTGTCGCGGTCTTCGCCGAACCAAACCGCCCGCTGCGTCGCACCGGCGACGGCGGCGCACTGGTTGCCCGGCTTGTAAGTGAACGAGGCGGCGCCTTCGGTGCCGCTGAGCAGCTCGCGGACGGTGATCTTCCATTCGCCGGCGGGGTCGTTGGCGGCCAGCGGCAGGTCGATGCGGAGCGTGCCGCGGTCGGTGGCGCGGTACAGGTCGTAGCGCACCTGGCCGAGCGGGTCGACGAGGCGAAGTTGCATCGGCGCGGAGCCGCTGAGGACGCCGTGTTGATTATCAAGCAGCGATGCGGCTGCTTCGATCCGCACCGGTGAATCCGCAACCGTGAAGTCGCGGAACAGCGCTGGCGGATGGACCTGCACGCCGCCGATCGGGCGGGCCGTCCGGGCGAAAACCCGCATCTCTCCCGGGCCGAACCGCAGCTTCGCGGCAATCTTGTCTCCCTGCGCTTTGAAGCTGTCGTCGGCAACGCCGTGGACGGCGTCGTAGACGGGCCGGCCGTCGTTGGCGGCAAATAGCGTGGCGGTTGCGGACTGGATCTGCACCTTCTCGTCGTCGGGCTTGGGCGTCGCGTTCACCGCGAACAGGTACTCGATATCACCCTGCATTTGGCGGCCGGTGACGATGCCAACACTGTCGCTGTCCATCGGCGGCTTGATGCCGATCCCGGCGAGCTGCGACTGCAGCGCCTTTGCGTACGGCGCGACTTCCTTATGCCAGTTCTCCACGCGGCGGAGACGGTAGGACTCCTTCTGGTTCACATTCCACAATTCGTCCATCTTGTGGTACGCCTCGACCGGCGCAGCCGCCCCGACGCGCGTCGCGCCCTTCACCTGCACGCGGCTGTCGTCGCTGAGCAGCACCAATCCGCCGCCTTTGGCATACGCCTCCAGCGCGGTCAGAACTTTTGCGTCGAGATGATTGACTCCCGCGAGGATCACCGCCTTATGGTCCGCGGCAAGGGTGCCGTCGGTGATGTCTTCCTCCACGATCGGCCAGAACGGAACATGGATCATCTTGCCGGCCAGGTAGGTGGCGAGCACCCTGGCGCGCACGTGGTCGCCCCCCAGATACGCGGCGGCATTCATCTTCTTTGGGTCCTGCATGTCCTCCACTTCCGCGCCGAGATCCTGCGAAAGCGAATAGAGGATCGCGACGTCCGGCCGCGTCGGGCGCATGGTGGTGAAGATCGGGCCGAGGCGCGCCATGAGCTTGTTGGATTCGACGATTCCGACGGCGGCGCGCTCGCCGTCGGGGTTGTGCACTTTCATGTCGGGCGGCTTGGCCATGCCTTGCAGGTCGGTCATGAATGAGAGGTATTGCTCCAGGCGGTATTGGTCGCTGCTTTCTCCATACCAGGTTGGCAGGTACCATTCGGGCTTGTTGAGGTCGCGGATGCGGCCGAATTCGTGGAAGAGCGACGGGTAGAAGTAGGTCGCGGGGCCATCGTCGTAGCCGCCGTGGCCGCTCATGACGGGCAGCGGGCGAACAGCATTGAAGTAGTAGCCGTCCGCGTACGCCTGCCAGCCGTACTCGCTTTGCACCGCCGACAGGTAGTCGGGCCGCACGCGCGAGACGCCGAACGCGGCGTACTTCCACGCCGCCTCGAGGAACGACATCTTCCAGCGGTTCATCTCGTTCCATTTTGCGATCCCCGCGGCGTCACCAGGCTTCACGTCGCTCCAGTGCGGCGGCTCCTTGCCGAAAGCGCTGCGGTAGCTCCGATCCTGCGCGGGGATGTTGAACGGCACCATCAAGTCCGCGTTCTTCGGGTCCTTCCACCAGGTCAATCCCGGCTCGTCATAGAAATGCACGCCCAGGCAGTTGGGCATCGTCCGGTCGGCCAGTGCCTCGGCGACTACGCGCGCTTCGCCGCCCTGTAGCACGTAGGGGTCGGACCAGTCGCATTCCTGGCGCAGGTCCATCTGGTGCGCGCCGCTCATGGTGCAATTGCGCATGAAGTCCGCCCCGCCGCGGATCATGTCGTCGGGGGAGAGGCTTGTATTGTAAATAAGATTGAACCCCATCGAATCCTGCCCGAGGACCGCCTGCTCCTTTCCCTTGGACGGCGAGCCCCAGTCGATCAGCTTGAAATCACTTCGGCGGAGGTGCGAGTAGACCTCGATCTCCGCCCTGGCGGTCGCGCCGTCGCAGGCGGCTTCGAGGGTGTATTTGCCGGGGCGAAGCAGTCGGCCGTTCACATGAAGATGCTCGGTCGCGCGGGCCTCGGCCTTCCGCACGTCCGCCGCTTTGACCGGGAAAGTGAAGACCAACTTGCTGGCGTCGGTCCCGGCGAGCGTGAGCGTGAGGTTCCCCGCCGCCAGCGCCCCGGGGTCGGAGCGGACGACCGACACGTCGATCCATTCGTTGGTTTGGTAGGCGGTGCGGTGCAGCGGAAGCACGAGCGCCACGTTCGCCGCGAACGCGGGCGACGCGGACGCCCAGGCTCCGGTAACGGCGGCGAGCAAAATGGGAAGCCGGTTGGACTTGCGGGGCATGCGTTTCCTTTCCATGGAGGTGAGGTGAGACCAACGCCCGGAAAGGCCTTGCAGCACCGATCCGCCAACGTTGCCAGGCCCGGCGGGCAGACAGGTTCGGGCGTCAGTGGTTTTACCGGAAACAGCGCGCGGCGTTGCGGCGTTGCGCAGGACGCATGGGTGTGCAGGAAGCGATTGAACGCAATGACGCCAAGACCGCATGGTCAGAAACATCAACGCCCAGAAATGCGATCGGGCGCTGGATGTGCGGCGTTGTTGACGATGCGTCGGCCGCTCATTGCGCCGGTGAAAGGATGTCGTTAACCGCGACCGCAAATCCCGGCATGCGGTGGGAGGTGGCAACCTGGCCGGCCATGAACACGCCGTGCTCAATATATTGCCCGGCCTCGAGACGCAGGACCGAGATCCGCCGCAAAACGGGGTCGACGATCCAGTATTCCGGAATACCGGCTTGGGCATAGTCGCGGCGTTTGGTCACGTAATCGCGATCGGGGTCATCGGCGCTGATCACTTCCATGACCAGTTCGGCAATGTCCGCATGCTCTTCCCCCGTCCGCGCGTTCTGCTCGGCCGTCAGATACATGACGTCCGGCTCCCGGTATCGTCCGGTAGCGAGGCGCAGGCGGTACGGCGCGACCAATACGATGCCCCCCATACCTCTGCCGGTGATGTGAGCTTTCAGCACCTCATACAAAAAAAGGACGATGAGTTGATGCGTTTTCGTGGGCAAGGGCAGTACCTCGATCGTCCCGTTATCAAATTCGACCAGGCGATTTGTGTTGAGGCCGAGATACTGCTGCTCGGTCCATAGGCCCTGCTCGGGGAATAATTCAGCGATCTCCCAGACGGGTTGTCCGGGCCGCGTGGGTGTCGGCGGGCTGGCTGCGGTGCGGGTCATCGGCGTTTAATTATACACGGACAGTTCGAGACTCAATAGATGATCATGGGGTCGCCGTCGGTGGCAAGCTCAATGTGAATGTTCCCCTCAGTTTCGTGGCTTCAGCGTCGCCGGTTGGGCATGCTGGCTGAGATGATGAAGATGTGAGGGGGAGGGCGGGAGAGACACCATCGAGCCTCAAGTTTTCTCTCCCGCCCTCCCCCTCACGCTCCCTCTCCCACCCTCACTTCCTTCTCATTTTTCCCCCTCGCAGGGTGGGAAGGCTGGGGCCCTTCTTTTATCCACCAGCGGACGCCCGAGGAATGCCTCCGAAAATCCGAAATTTCCCCGCCACGGCGTAGCCGCATCCACTGATGCTTTGTCCGGGCGAACGGGGCATTCACCGGGGCGATCCACTTCCAAGTCCGACCCCAATGCAGATCGCTAACTCCGGCAGGAACCGCGGAGAGGGACGGACATCGCCCCGTGGCTCGGCCCTCTGCTCACGCAGGGCGGGCCGGTACGTTGCAAATCGGCGCGGTCGACCGACAATCGCAATTGAGATGGGTCGCGGCCGCAAGTCACAGTCTCCGTCGGCACGGTCGCGAATGCTGGCGACGCTTTGGCTGGTTGCGCTTTCATCGCTCGTCGCGGCGGTCGTATTTGCATGGCGGCATGAGAAGCGCCCGCCCGAGGTGCTCTATCAAGAACCCGGCTGGATGCCCGCCGCCAAGTCCGACCGGTGGAAGTGCATCGTCATTCATCACAGCGCATCCGAAGAAGGCGGCGCGGAACGCTTCGACGAATGGCACCGCAAAAAGGGGTGGGATGAACTGGGGTATCATTTCGTCATCGGCAACGGCTCCGACACCGCCGACGGGCAGGTCGAGGTCGGCTCGCGCTGGGCCAAGCAGAAATGGGGGGCGCACTGCAAAACCGACGACGAGTTCTACAACCAGCACGGCATCGGCATCTGCCTGGTCGGCAACTTCAACGGCCACCCTCCCGACACCAAACAGATGCAGAGCCTTGCCCGGCTCGTCGGCTTTCTCAGTCGTGAATTCAAGATCCCTCCCTCACACATCTACACGCACGGCGGAGTCACCGGGAAGACCCAATGCCCGGGGAAACAGTTTGACGTGGAATTGCTGAAGAGAATGGTTGCCGCCAAATAACGCCCGCGCGAGCGCAAATTTGCCGTTCGGCGGGAAAAAGATTTCGACATCGCAACGTCGCTCCCTAGACTCCCTTGTGAAAGGAGTGGAACGGGCGGCATGAGGCGCCCCCGGGGTGGGGACTCCGGCCGTTGCGCCTTGGCCGCTGGTTCCAGTGATCGCATGCATGTTCCAAAGCGGATCGTCATTCTCGGAAGCGGGTTCGGCGGCGTCTACACGGCGCTCGGGCTGGAGCAGAAGCGCGACGGCACGCCGGCCATGCGCGTCACGCTCGTCAGCCGCAACAACTACTTCCTGATGACCCCCCTGCTGTTCGAGGCGGGCTCGGGCGTGCTCGAGCCCCGGCACGCGGTGAACCCGCTGCGCCCGCTGTTCCGCAACACGCGGTTCATCGAGGCGGAAGTCACCGGGATCGACTTCGGCTGCAAGGTGGTCACCGTCACGCCCGCCGACAGCGAATCGTACATCATCCGCTACGACCATCTCGTGCTGGCCCTGGGCGGTGTGACGGCCACCGACCTCATCCCCGGCTCGGACAACGCGCTCACCTTTAAGACGCTGGCGGACGCGATCTTCCTGCGCAATCACGTGATCCAGTGCTTCGAGCGGGCGGACGTGGAGAGAAACCCGCAGCGCAAGGCGGCGCTGCTGACGATCGTGATCGTGGGCGGCGGGCTGGTGGCGGTCGAGCTGGCGGGGGAACTGCGGGAGTTCACGTCCAACCTGGCCAAGCTCTATCCGCGTGTGAATGCACACGACGTGCGGCTGGAAATGCTCGAGGCGCGGCCGCACATCGCGCCTGAATTTGACGACGAGCTGCGCGACTACGCCGCCCGCACGCTCAGCCGCCGGGGCGTGCGCATCCGCACGGAAACGCGCGTCAATCGCATCGAAGAAGGCCGCGTCCGTCTTCCCGAGGGCGAGGTCATCGAGTCGGAGACGATCGTCCTGGCCACGGGTGTGGTGCCCAATCCCCTCGTGGCGTCGCTGCCGCTGGAGAAGGACAAGAAGGGGCGCGCGCTGACCGACCCGACATTGCGGTGCAGGGGCCGCAAGGACATTTGGGCGCTGGGGGATTGCGCGTCGATCCCCGACCCGGACGGCAAGCCCTATCCGCCGCTGGCGCAGCACGCGCTGCGGGAGGCCCATGTGCTCGCCGAGAATTTGATCCGAACGATGCGCGGGCACGGGCTTCTCCCGTTCGTGTACGAAAACAAGGGGACGCTTGCGGCGCTGGGGCATTTCAAGGGGATCGGAAAGGTGAAGAACTTCCGGATCAAGGGGTTTCTGGCGTGGTGGGTTTGGCGATCGTATTACCTGTTCCAGATGCCCCGGTGGGACCGTCGGCTGCGCGTGCTGATCGACTGGTCGGTCTCGCTATTCTTCAAGAACGACATTGTGCAGCTCGACTTGTTTGGCGCGGAGCACCCGCGCCTTCGCCGGCAGGCGCGGGGGGCGCAGGAGGAATGCGCCCGGGGCCCGGACGGCCGGCCCAGGGACGAGTCCGCGGAAGACGGCCGAGCCGCTTCCGCCCCGCGCGAACTGGTGGCGCACCAGGAAGACGGCCGCGGCTCGGCGGCCGTGTCGCCCGCGCCCGCCGAACACGTGAGCCACTAAAACACCGCATGGGTGATTGGCGGCTTATTGTGGCACGGGTTTCCAACCCGTGCGAGTCGCGCAGCAAATCAGTCCCGCCTGGAAAGCTTCCCATTCCCCATGCCCACGCATTGAATACGGGTTGGAGGCCCGCGCCGGTCACACGTCGCAACCCATCTTTTGCCCGACCCGGCGGTGCGTAAAAAACATTGTGCAATTCGGCCGGCAAGCAAAAAAACCCCATTCCGCAGTGCAAGCCCTCAGCGATAGCATGCCGGCTCAGCGTGAAACCGGCGTCGGCCGGAACGCGGTGGCCGGCGGGTTTTCCCGGACGCACTGACGATGCCTCAGCTCTTCCATCCCGCAATGAACACGGTCGCCCGGCTGTCGATCTTCGGGACGATCTTCCTGACGGCCGGCATCGGGTGGATGGCCTGGGGGTACGAGCGATCGTCCTACATCACCCGCCAGGGCGACATCCGGCCGCAGCCGGTCCCGTTCAGTCATGAACATCACGTACGGGGGCTGGGGATCGATTGCCGCTATTGCCATACGTCGGTCGAGGACTCGTACTTCGCCGGCCTCCCCGCGACCAAAGTGTGCATGACCTGCCACTCGCAAATGTGGAACAACGCCCCCCTGCTTCAGCCGGTGCGTGACAGTTGGGCCAACAACCGGCCCATCATTTGGAACCGCGTGCACAACCTCCCCAACTTCGTCTATTTCAACCACAGCATCCACGTCAACAAGGGCGTGGGGTGCGTGAGCTGCCATGGGCAGGTGGACATGATGCCGCTCGTCTGGAAGAACTCGAGCCTGTTCATGGAGTGGTGCCTGGAATGCCACCGCGAGCCCGAACGCGTGCTGCGGCCGCGCGAGGAGGTCTTCAACCTCCACTACGACCCCGCCCACGACCCAAAGCACCCCGGCGAGACGCAGCTCTCACTAGGTCTGAAGCTCAAGGAACAATACCACCTCCTGCCGCGCGAGCAGTTGCAGAACTGCTCGACGTGCCACAGGTGAGGCGTGCCTTGGGCGACAGGTGACAGGTGAAACAATGACCGCCGACAAGACGCCAACCGACCAAGCCGCGCCGCTGGACCTGGCGGCGATCCGCGCCCGTCTCGCCGGGCAGAAAGGCCCGGCATACTGGCGCGGGCTCGAGGAATTGGCCGGGACGAAGGGATTTCGCGACGCCATCGAGCGGGAATTCCCCAGCGGCGCATCCGAGTGGCTGGACCCCACCACCCGGCGGTCGTTCCTCAAACTAATGGGCGCATCGCTGGCGCTGGCGGGCGTGACCGGGTGCAGCGATTTTCCGCAGGAGCAAATCGTCCCATACGTCAATCCGCCGGAAGACATCATTCCCGGCAAGCCGCTCTACTTCGCCAGCACCATGCCGTTCTGCGGGTACGGAATGGGCGTCCTGGTGCAAACTTACGAAGGCCGCCCGACGAAGATCGAAGGCAACCCGGACCACCCCGCGAGCCTGGGCGCGACCAACGTCTTCATGCAGGCGTCGATCCTCGACCTCTACGACCCGGACCGCGCGCAGAGCATCACCCGGGCCGGCGACGCCAGCACCTGGAGCAACTTCATCGACGCGGTTCAGGGCCGATTGATTGCACACCGGAGTGACGGCAAGGGGCTGCGCCTGCTCACGGGAACGGTCACCTCTCCGTCGCTGGCCGACCGGATACAGGAGTTGCTGCGGCAATACCCGGGCTCGCGCTGGCACACCCATGAGCCGGCGTCGCACGCGGGCGTGAGCGGACGCCCGGGCGGCGGCGCCGGCCGCGTCGTTTACGACTTTTCCAAGGCCGACGTCATCCTCTCGCTCGACGGGGATTTCATATTTGAAGATCCGGGCAGCCTCACATACGCCCGGCAGTTCATCGACGGCCGCCGTCGCAAGCTGGGCGCCAGTCCGAAGCAGCAGACGATGAATCGGCTGTACGTGGTCGAAAGCACCTTCACGCTCACGGGCACGATGGCCGATCATCGCCGGCCCGTGAAGCCCAGCCAGGTGGAGGCCGTCGCCCGCGCGATCGCGGCGAAGCTCGGCGTAGCAGACGTGCAGGGCCCGGCGGCGCCCGCGGGCATGGACCCGTGGATCCAGGCCTGCGCCGATGATCTGATGCACCCCTTGCAAGACGCGAACACGCCTCCCCCTCGCGGCGGAGTTTCGGTCGTCGTTGCCGGCAACGCCCAGCCGCCTGCGGTTCACGCGCTGGCGCGTGCGATGAACCAGCGACTGGGGAGCGTCGGCAAGGCGGTCTATTACGTTGACCCGGTGGAAGCGCCCGGCGCGGGCACGTTGCGCGAACTGACCGACGACATGGCCGCGGGGGCGGTGGACACGCTGTTTATCGTGGGCGTCAATCCCGCGTACGACGCCCCGGCGGGCATCGATTTCACCGGCCAGCTTTCACGCCTCAGCACCGCGCGCAATGACAAGGGCCTCGCCCATTTCACCGCACACCTGAGCGATCGGCAGGATGAAACGTCGTTCCTCTGCCAATGGAATATTCCCGAATCCCACTACCTCGAAGCGTGGGGCGATTGCCGGGCGTTCGACGGGACGGTCTCGCTCATGCAACCGATGATCCAGCCGCTCTACTCCGCAAGCCGCTCGGCATGGGAATTCCTTGAGGCCCTGCTCGGCCATCCCGACCGCGGCGGGTACGAGATCGTCCGCGGCTATTGGGAAGCCCATGCGCCCCAACATATCCGGCAACTCCAGCAGAGCCAGTCAACTCCGGCCGGCCCGCAGACGCAGCCCGCGGGTGCGCAGGCGCAGCCTGGGGGGCCGACGACACAGCCCGCCGCCACGCAGCCGGCGGGCCTCGATGCCGGCCAGCCCGCCGCCCGCGATCAGCGGTCGGCACGGAGCTTCGAGGAGTGGTGGCAACTGGTGCTCCGCAAGGGCGTGATCGACGACACGGCCCTCAAACCGCGCGAGGCAGGCGATGGTTCCGCGCAAACGCGCTCCGCGTCGGGCGGCCCCTCGACGGGTGGCGGTATCGCTTCGGGCGGATCGGGGCCGTGGGAACTCGTCATCCGGCCCGACCCGACGATCTGGGACGGCCGCTACGCCAACAACGCCTGGCTGCAGGAACTGCCCAAGCTGCTCACGAAGCTGGTGTGGGACAACGCCGCTTACATCAGCCCGCGGTCGGCGGAGGAATTGGGCACGACCAACAAGGGCGCTGTGGTGAGGATCACCTGGGGAGGCCGTACGCTCGATGTGCCGGTGCTGATCGTGCCGGGAATCCCCGACAAGACGCTGACCCTGACGCTCGGCTACGGCCGCTGGCGCGCCGGGCACGTAGCCAACGAAAATGGCGTTACGCGCGGATACAACGCCTACCCGCTCTGGGAGCCGGGCTCGCCGGGCTTGCTGGTGGGTGCGGAGGTCGCCCGGACGGGGGGCGAGTGGGAACTGGTCGTCACGCGCTCGCACCACGCGATGGCGACGCTGCCGGGCATTGACATCAAGTCTGAACGCGGGCCGCTCAAGCCGCACGCGATAGAGGACGCCGGGACGGACGAATATGAGGCCGAGGTCCAAAACCGCCGGCTCGTGCGCGTGGGGAACCTTCAGGATTTCCGGGAAGAGCCCAACTTCGTCGCACGCCTGGGCGGGGAGACGGAACTCCAGCAAAAGGGCCTGGACCCCCGCTTCCCCGGCCGGCGGATTTCGCTGTCGATTTACCCTGAAGGGAAGACGCCCGGCGCGTGGGATTACTCCAAGGGGTACCAGTGGGCGATGAGCATCGACCAGACCGCCTGCATCGGGTGCAACGCTTGCGTGGTCGCCTGTCAGGCGGAGAACAACATCCCCGTCGTCGGCAAGGCGGAGGTCGCCCGCCAGCGCGAGATGCAGTGGATCCGCATCGACGACTACTTCGGCGCACAGCCCGGCCCGGGCGGCCCCGACGATCCGCTCCAGGACCCGCTCGTGGTGCACCAGCCCGTCCCCTGCATGCATTGTGAAAATGCGCCTTGCGAGTACGTCTGCCCCGTCGGCGCCACCACCCACAGCGTCGAGGGGATCAACGAGATGACCTACAACCGCTGCGTCGGCACGCGGTACTGCTCCAACAACTGCCCGTACAAGGTCCGGCGGTTCAACTTCTTCCTCTACTCGGACTACGAAACACCCACCCGCAAGCTCCAATACAACCCGGACGTCACCGTCCGCAGCCGGGGCGTGATGGAGAAATGCACCTACTGCGTGCAGCGCATCAACAACACCCGGATGGAAGTCGAAAAAATGGCCGTGCGCCTCGACGAGCGCATCGCCAAAGCTGCCGGCCCGGCAGAAGCCCAGCGCCTCCAGGCGATGAAGGACAAGCAGCAGCGGGAGATGCTCGAGCAGCTCGAAACCGCCTGCCAGCAGGCCTGCCCGACCGAGGCGATCGTCTTCGGCGACAAGAACAACCCCGACACCTACGTCAGCCGGCGCAGGGCCGACAAGCTGGATTACTCGCTGCTCCCCGACCTGAACACGCGCCCCCGAACCACCTACGAGGCCCGGCTTCGAAACCCCAACCCCCGATTGGCGTCGGGCGCGAAAGCGGGTGAAAACCCATGACCACCGTGCCGCTGGAACAGGTCGAGCGCGAAGAGCACCCGGTGATCGAGCCGGGGCACACGTTCGCGTCCGTCACGGAGAAAATCACCGACGTCGTGCTGCGCCGCCCGCCCGGCATGGCCTGGTGGGTGGGCCTGATGATCGGGATGAGCCTCCTGGGGCTCTTCGCGATCGCGGTAACGTACCTGGTGGCGAAGGGCATCGGGATCTGGGGCGTGAACATCCCCGTCGCGTGGGGCTTTGCGATCGTGAACTTCGTCTGGTGGATCGGGATCGGCCACGCGGGGACGTTCATCTCGGCGATGCTGCTGCTCATGCGCCAGCATTGGCGCACCAGCATCAACCGCTTCGCCGAGGCGATGACTCTCTTTGCCGTCATGTGCG
>JAQGHH010000265.1 GCA_028288945.1 Phycisphaerales bacterium | reverse complement strand
TACTTTCTCGACTGCTACGAAAGATTCCTGGCCGACGCCGCGACGAAGTTCCGGGCGATCCGCGCGGGGGCCGTTGAATCCTCCCGCGCCGTGCGCTGAAATTCTTCCGTGGCACGGGCAGCCGCAGGGGGGATTAGCCGCGAAGGCGCGAAGCCGCGAAGGCAGACGCGAAGAAGAAGTATTGCCACAGATGAAATGCCGATGGACACAGATGAGCCATGTAGGGTGGGTGTACTTGCCCGCAACTTGATTGCATGACTCAACCCCCGCGGAAGACAGTGGGCAAGCCGTGTAGGGTGGGTACTCGCTCACCATTTGATTGCATGACTCAACCCCCGCGGAAGACGATGGGCGAGTACGCCCACCCCACAGCGATTCTTCTTCGCGTCTGTCTTCGCGCTCTTCGCGGCTTCGCGATTATCCGCATCGCGGCTGTCATCGATGGCGCCGAAATGCCAATACCATGGGCGAACCGCCCATGCCACGGAAATCCGCGCCGTCTCTGCCACGCGAAATCCGGGGCCGTATCTATTCCTGTCCCAACTCTCTCATCGTCCGCGCCAATCTCACGGCGATCGTCTGCATGCAGCCGATCACAATCACGACACACGCCCAATCCAAGACGGTCAGCCGCCCGAAATGAATCGGTTCGCGCCGGACGATCAGGAAGAAAGTAACCCACGCCCCCGCATGAAGCACCACCATGCGCCACGGCTTGGACATGATCCCCCCATACTCCCGGCGTCCGGCCACTGCCTGCCCCAGCGTCCCAACGTAAGCGGTGAGCAGCGCGAAGATCGCGGCCCAATAGCCGCTGAACGGGCTGCACAATCCGCTGTGGGCTACGCCGACGAAGATCAGCACGTCTGAAATCCGGTCCGGCAGATCGTTGAGGATCTCCCCGCGCCGGCTGGCCTTCCCCGATGCCAGGGCGACCATCCCGTCGAGCATGTTAAACCATAGCCGCACGTAGCAGAGCAGGGGGGCGACAAGCAAAAGCACGGGATGCGCCCCCGACTTCCAGAAGCACACCCCCGCCCCGGCTGCCGCGACGATGGAGAGGTAGGAGATCGCGTCGGCGTGAATGCCGGCGCGCACGCAAATCCGCACGGCCCCATCGGCCGTCCGCCGAAAGAGTCCCGCGATCGGCCGCCGACTGGTGGGGTGGTAGGGCATTAGGTTAGCTGGCAGCGGGCAGAGAATACGGGGGGAAGTGCAAAGTGCAAACGGGGCGGCAGTCGGACCGGGGGGAATGCAAAATGCAAAGTGCAAAAGTCAAAATGAAAAACCGCAGGTCAGCCCGTTCCGCATCCACCTGTGCCCGCTCCGCATTTTGACTTTTGCATTTTTGCACTTTGCATTTTCTGCCCTCTGCCTCCTGCCCAAAGTATTTTGAAACTTGCCAACCTCCCGCGCGTCGGAGGTATAATGCTCTTGCGGACTTCTCAATCGATTTACCAATGCTGCCCCGCAGCAGGAGGTTCGGCGATGACCGCTTTCCATCCGCTTCATCCGCATACCCCGCACCATATCGTTTGGAAATACCTGTTGCCGATCCTCCTCGGCTTGCTCGCATTTTTCCTGTTCGCCTCGCCCGTGCACGGGCAGGTGTGGGTGGACGCGAGCCAGTTGGACGGGAAGGTCCCCGATTGGGTGGACCGCACCTATTACCGCCCGGCCCCGCCGGTCTGTTATCAGCCGCCGACGGTGAGGAAGGTGTGGATCGAGCCGGCCTATCGCACCGTCTGCGACCGCGTCTGGGTCTCCCCGGTTACGCAAACCGTCTGCGAGCGCATCTGGGTCGAAGCAAAGTACGAGCTGCGCTCCGTCTGCACCTGCGAGTGCGGCAACACCGTCACACACCAGGTCCTCGTGCTCGTACAGCCGGGCCATTTCGAATCACGCCCAAGAGAAGTCGTCGTCTGCCCCGGCCACTGGCAAACCGCCAGCCGCCAGGAACTCGTCTGCGCGGGCCACTGGCAAATGATCGACCCCTGATATTGGATACTCGGGCGGAGGATTTGCCGAAGGCGCGAAGGAACGAAGGAAAGAATTGCGTGGATTAGGCTTTGTAACGCCGTTCGATGTTGTTCCGGGTACCTGAACGGTGAGTCCACACGTTCCCGCATGAGTCGCAAATTCTTCTTCGTCCTACTTCGTCCCTTCGCTCCCTCGCGGCAAAGCCTTCTCGTCAGAATTGGAGTCACCGCCCGTCTTCTCCGGCTTTTTGAAAATCATCAGGTGCTGTTGCGGCAGATCATTAAACGTCTTCACGTGCCTTAGCCCGACTGCCGTCATTTCCTTAATCGCCTGCGCCTCGGTCATCTTGTGGTGGGGCTTGATCTCCACGTCCGGGTCTTCGCCGCGGTATTCGATGTCCACGACTTTCCCGCCGGGCTTGAGTGCTTTGACGATCGCCACCATCATCTCGCGCGGGTGGTCGAACTCGTGGTAGGCATCCACCATCAGCGCGAGGTCCACGCCGGCCTCGGGTAGGTTGGGGTCTTCGATCGTCCCGAGCACCGGCTCGACATTCATGACCCCTTCGCGTTTGGCAATGCGGTTCATGATGTCGAGCATCTGCTTCTGAATGTCCACCGCCAGCACCTTCCCCTTGGGCACTTTTTTCGCGATGCGGAAGCTGAAATACCCCGTCCCCGCCCCGATGTCGGCGACCACGTCGGTCGGCTTGAGGGCCATTAATTCGATCGCCTTCGTCGGCTGTTCCTCGCGCTCGCGGTCGGGCCGCTCGAGCCATCCCGCCCCCAGATGCCCCATCACCTGCGCGATCTCGCGCCCCATGTAGACCTTGCCGATCCCGTCGCTGCTCGGCCGCGTGGTCGCGTAGACGGAGGGTTCGGCGGCGCGAGTCGCCGGCACGGGCTGCGCGGCGCGCTCCTCCGCCCGGCAGGCGAGGCCGATGAACAGTGCCAAAGCCAAGCCGGGCAAAACCGGGGGACCGAAACGACGAAGACGGGCCATGAAGACTCCT
>JAQGHH010000250.1 GCA_028288945.1 Phycisphaerales bacterium | reverse complement strand
GCTCGACGCGGACTGACCCGGCGGCGACCGCTTTTGGCACGACAGGCGCGCCGGCCCCGGAAGCAGCGACGGTGCATTCGAGGGTCGAAGCGTAAAGCGCCGCCCCGCGCGCGACGACGGTCATCGGGTCGAGGGACGTGTCGAGTTTCGCGCCGATGCCGGCTTCGAGCGCCTCGCGGATGATCGGCATCTGCGTCGGCCCGCCGACCAGCAGCGTGCGGTCGAGATCGGATTTGTTCAGACGCGCGCCGTTCAGGGCGCGCGTCGCCAGGTCCAGGCACTTGTCCACGAGCGGTCGGATCTTCACTTCCAACTCGGCGCGGGTGAGCGTCAGGGAGAGTTCGATGGGCTTGCCGTCCTTGTCGTCGCCCAGTTCAAAAAGATCGACGACGACCTGCGGCGTGGAACTCAGCGCGATCTTCGCCTGCTCGGCGTGGCGGACGAGAGCGCGGAACAGGCTGTCGTACGCCTGCGGATCACTCAGGCGGTCGGGGAGATTGAACGTGGCCTTCAGCGGCTCGAAGAAACACGCCTCGGCAATGAGCCGGTCAATGTCCTTGCCGCCCAGGCGGTTGTCGCCCTGGTGCTCGAGCACGGCCAGGCGGCCGTTGCGCGTGGAGACGATGGCGATGTCGAGCGTGCCGCCGCCCAGATCGAAAACCATCCACCGCTGGTTGCGCGAGTCGGGCGCGGCGCCGTAGGCGATGGCGGCGGCGATCGGCTCCTGGAGCAGCGGCGCCTGCTCGAACCCCGCCATGCCCGCGGCCCGGCCGGTGGCGTCGCACTGTAGCGTGCCGAACGCCGCGGGAACGGTGATGACCGCCGCCCGGACGTCCTCTTGCGTCGCGCGCGAAACGTCCGCCCGCAGCGCCTTGAGCACCTCCGCCGACAGTTCCTCGGCGGACATGTTTTTCCCCGACGCGGGAAACGCGAGGCGGTCGTTGTACCCCATCCACCGCTTGAACTCCGCCTGCGTGTTGCGCGGGTCCTGCACCCAGTTGTCGTACGCCTTGCGGCCGACGAGCATCCGCCCGGTCTTGCTGACGTAGACGACCGAGGGCGTGACGTTCATCAGCTCATTGGACTGAAAAATGCGCACGTCGCCGCCCCGGCAGCAGGCGATGCTGGAGTTGGTCGTGCCGAGGTCGATGCCGTAGTCGATGGTGGAGGGCATGAGTGATTTATCGTGGCATGGGCGCCTCGCCCATGAAGCAGGCGGCTATAGCCGCAAGACACGGGCGGGGCGCCCGTGTCACAAGTTTGCAGTTCCATGCATGGAGTTGTTCGCGGGAATCCGGCGCGTCAACACGCCCGCCGAGTTTACCCCTTCCTCTTTACGACTACATCCGCCGGCTTCACGACCTGGCCGCGCCAGAGGATCATGGGGGCCATAGTCTCGGCGATAACCGCCTGGCCGTCGGGCATGGCGGGGTCGTCGATCGTGTCCACCACGCGGACGGCCAGGCCCGGGTCAAACGGGCGGCCGTCCATGCCGCGGACTTCCAATTCGCATTCGCGGAGGAAGTCGTCGAGCCGCCGGAGGGCGTGGCGTGCCGGGGCAGACCCGGCGGACGGATTCTGTTCGAGCCATTGCGACAGCCGCCAGTATTCAACGCCCAACCCCACCAACCCCTTCATCGGGACGCTCAGCGATTCGGGTGGGGATGCGTCGGCCATGCGCAACCTTATTTAGCATTTCGACGCGGCACATTCCAGAGGTATTTCCGTCGCCTCAATCCGCGGCGCCCGGGCCCGCGGCGGCGGGTGCGGGATTGTCGGCCAGCTCCTTCTCGTAATCCTTGAACGCCTGTTTGATCGCGTCATCCTCCGGGATCTTGTTGACGCCGTGGGCGGTGATCGCATCGTAAATGTCGCCCACGCGCGCGGAGACGTCCCCCGTCAGTTTCAGGTAGCCCTTTGCGACCGGTTCGATGGCCGCCTGGGTTGCCGCTTTGGTCGCGGCGGCTACGTCGATCCCCTCGCCCGAGAATTGCCCGCCGTCCGCCTTCGCCGCGAATTCGCGCGCGGCCTTCTCGGCGCGCTCCTTGTAAATCTGCTCGGCGACCCGCCGGTGGCCTTCCTCGTGCGCCTTCAATTTCTCGGGTGCATTTTTGGGCAGATAGATGACCACGCGAAGGCGGAGCGTCAATTGCAATCCGGCCACCGTCACAGTCGCGGAACTGTTCCCCGGGCGGGCGCTTCGGTTGCCGACCTTGTAACTGGCATTGACCAGACATCGAAACACGGTTTCGGTGACCGCGTCCTCCCCCTTCTTCAGCACCGGCATCTCCTTGGGCGGGTCGGCCGGGTCAAAGACCTTGTACTCCACCACCGGCGGTTCGCGTTTGACGGTTACGTTGCCGCGGACAGCCGCGGGACAGGCAATGATGCTCGACACGAACAACAAAATGATTGTTGATTTTACCGGGTGCGTTTTGCGCATAGCATCCGCCTGACGCAGAAGACTTCGGATCTGATGAGGCTACTCTATCCCGCGGGCTCGCGCATCACCAACAAAGACGCTTTGGCTTCGCGCGTGGGTCAGGTATGGTGTCGGGACACAGTTGTTTGAGGAGATTGCATGCCGAAGCTAACGGTCGAGAACGTCGGAACATTTGAGGTGCCGCAGGGGAAGCGGCTGGTTAACGCGCTGACGGATGAAGCGAAGATCGATCAGCTGCACGCCTGCGGCGGGAATGCGCGGTGCACGACGTGCCGGGTGCAGTTTGTGGCGGGGGAGCCGCAGAAGATGACGCACGCGGAAAAGGATCTGCTCGAGCTGCGCGGCCTGACGACGCACGCCGGGCTGCGGCTAAGCTGCCAGATCACCTGCGAGCACGACATGACCGTCCGCGCCATCAGCCGCCAGGCCGGCTCCGGCCGCTCGACGCCCGGGGGCCGCCCGGATGATGCGATCCAGCCGCCACCGGAGTGGGTTGAGAAGTGAGTCTATGCGAGGATAGAGGATAGAGGATGGCGCGGGACCAGGTTTCTCCGGCATTTGCTATCCTCTATCTTCCATCCTCCATCCTCGCTCTTCCCCTTAGTCCTCATCCACCCGCTGATACCGATAGATCGCCTTGTACAACCCCGCCACCTCTTCCGACGGGATGGTCTGCGGGCGGTATCGCTCGTTACGGGGCTGAAGGCGCAACAGCGGGCGGCCGGTTTCATCGGATTCGAAGAAGACGCGCTTGAACGTCGTCTGCCCGTCGGCGAAGCGCACGAAACAGTCGTCCCCCTCGCGCGGGGAGAGGGCGGGGGAGAAGATGACGATATCGCCCTGGCGATATTTGGGGGTCATGCTGTCGCCGTGGACGCGGGCGCCGAAGGCGTCGCGGTCGCTCACGTCGGGGCAGCTCACGTATTCATCCGCCACCCGCGGCGGATAGCCCATGTCCGAAAAATCCTTCGGGTACCCCGCCGACACCCGGTTAATCACCGGCACCGCGTTCGCCGACACCTGCTCGACGTTTCCCGCCGACTTCTCCACGAGTTCCTGCAACATGCCCGAGAGGTAGGCGGCGTCGAGGTCGATGGGGGTGTCGGAAGAGGGAGCGGAGGACGCGGGGACACGGGGACGCGGGGACGCGGAGAAGGAGGCGGAAGCAGGCTCAGTCTCTCCTATTTGCAATTTGCGATCATCCTCTCCCTCCCCGCGTCCCCGCGTCCCCGCGTCTCCGCGTCCGGCCTGATCCTCCTCGCGTCCCGCTCTTGCTCCATCGGCTTGCATCAACCGCTGCAACACCGCCCGCACGTCCCGCGGCGTGCGTTGCAAATGCGCCTGCGTTACCAGCTCTCCCGGGGTAAATCCGAGCGTCTGCTCGAGCCGGCGGAGCTTTTCATCACTCGGCGGGTTGGGCACGCGGCCGGTTTCGATCAGCGAGAGATAGGGCTTGGAAATGGCCGTCCGGCCCGCGAGTTCGTCGAGAGTCAAGCCCAGCCGCCGGCGCTGGCGGCGAATTTTGGGTCCGAGAGCTTCCGTTGTCAGCATGCTTTTCGCGCCCCATTCGGCCTTTCCCTAGCCAGGCCTGGGCCGCGTCCTTCGCCACCCGTGCGTTTAATCCCTCACAGACAACATTCAATAGCACAAGGCCGTGGTGAAAAGCAAGATCAATATCTTACAAAAACCTAACAGGCCCGCGCGGCGCGGGCTTGTTTAACGGGCAACAAATATTGCGAAATCGCAGTTATCGCCAGCGCGGCCGCACTTCCCCCGCCTCGCCGAGCTTCACCTTCAATGTCCGGCTCCCCTTCTTCCCCGAAGGCGGAAAAATCGCGGTGAGCACTTTTCCCTTCGCATCCCATTCCAGATCCCGGCCATCCAGATCGGGCACGTCGCACAGTTTCTTCCCGTCCATCCAAAGTTCCGCCGACGAAGTGCCAACCGACTCCGAACGCGGCGGATCGCGGAAATAAGCGACGTGCGTTCCCGCCTCATCCCACGTGAACGTGTTGCCCGTCAGCACCATTTGCCGATCGGTTTTCAAATCCAGCGCCACCATCACGCCCAGAATCGGATTGATGTGCAGATCGATCACGAGCCGCTCGTCGCGCAGGAACGATGCGCCCATGATCGCGGTGGCGCGATCCATGCTTTCATCCATGATGGTGTGGACCCGTTTCAATTCACCCGCCGGGTCGCACTCAAGCACCTTGATCCAACTGTGCTTCTCATCCCACCGATGCAGCACATAACAGGGCGAGCCATGGTGATCTGCTTTCTGATAATGCGCCTTGTCCGACAACAACTCCGCCGGCCCGCCCGCCCCGACGCGCCCCCACAATCCATCCCCCCGCTCAAACGCAAAATGCCCCGCGCATTCCGCCCCCCGCGCCGGCGCACAAAGCGTCACGAACGCCAACACAACGCAAACAACCCGCAGCCCAACATAGCGCATGAGTTAGTTATCGGACTCCTCGCCCCCCCTTCTGCACTCTGCATTCTGCACTCAGCACTCAGCACTCAGCACTCAGCACTCGACGCTATTCCCTCCCCTCCCTCCCTCCCCTAGAATCCCGCCCATGGCCGACGGCGGGACATGGACGGTCCGACGGATTCTCGAGTGGACGGCCGGCTATTTCACGCGGAAAAACGTGGACCAGCCCCGCCTGGCCGCCGAGCTGTTGCTCGGACACGTCTTAAATTACCCTCGCATCAAGCTCTACACCGATTACGAGCGCGTCCTGTCCGACAAGGAATTGGCCGCGTTTCGCGCGCTCGTCCAACGGGCGGCGGAGGACGAGCCGATCGCCTACCTCACCGGCCGGGCCCATTTCTTTAACCTCGAGTTCGACGTGACTCGCGACGTGCTCATCCCCCGGCCGGACACCGAAACACTGGTTGAGAACGTCATGCAGTTCGTCCGCCATCAGCCGGGCATGGAAGCCCCGCGCGTGCTCGATTTATGCACCGGCAGCGGCTGCATCGCCGCGGCGATCGCGCATCACATCAAGAGCGCAGTGGTAACCGCCACCGAGATCAGCCCCGCCGCCGCGGCCATCGCCCGAAAGAACATCGATCGCCTGGGCCTCACCGGCCGCGTGCTCGTCGAGGAAGGCGACCTGTTCGAGCCGCTCAATCACATGGTGGACGTGCGCCCCTTCGACATGATCGTCTCCAACCCGCCCTACATCCCGACGGCGCAAATCGAAACGCTGGACCGTAGCGTCAAGGACTACGAGCCCCTCCAGGCCCTGGACGGCGGCCTCGACGGGCTTGTGATTCATCGCCGCATCCTCGACCAAGCCCCCGACCGTCTTGTATCGGGCGGCCGCGTGTTTTTGGAAATCGCCTTCGACCAGGGCGAACTCGCGACGCAAGTCGCGCAGGAATACCCGGCGTTTGAAGACGTGCGCTTGCTGAAGGATTTTGGGGGGAGGGACAGGGTTTTGACTGCAAGGCGGAAGTAGCGTTTGGCTGCACGTATCCAAGTCGGTATAATCCAAGACGGAGTCAAACATGGCAGGCGAGCAAGCTACATCGAGCGCGGACTAATGCTGCGGAGCAACCGTCTGCCAACGTGCCGAACATTGAGCCGTTATTGAGAAGACTGCGATCCGAAGGCGTAGTCGTTTCGTCGCCTCAAAGAGTTCATCGTTATTTGGCAGAATTTCCCGACCTTCTCGACACCGTCGCGCCCGTCTGCCATGCCGCCAGAATGGAGTTCCCCGAGCCTACGGAACTCTCCCGTGACCTGCATACCGAGCTGAGGCGCAGCGTATTGTGAACCGATTCGGCTAAGTTCCCTTCCCAGCTGCGTCAGTGAAAGCTCGCGCAGTCGGCGACCGGCACATCTAACGCCCCACCCCTGCCGCTGTATATCAATAGCCATAGGCATCTCGCCGGAACGAGGTTCATGCAGAAGCTCGCGGAAATCTGTATCAGGCGGCCCGTCTTTGCCGCCATGATCGTCCTCGCCCTCGTGGTCGTGGGGGCGGCTTCTTATTCGCGCCTCGGGGTGGACCGTCTGCCTTCGGTGGATCTGCCGATCGTGACCGTGCGGACCACGCTGGCCGGCG
>JAQGHH010000247.1 GCA_028288945.1 Phycisphaerales bacterium | reverse complement strand
TCCCCGCTGGGCAGGCCAACGCCCAGCACACGGCCACTTACTATTTCAAACGCGACTCGGTGGTCTACGGCCTCTCCCCGCACATGCACTTGCGGGGCTCGTGGTTTAAGTTTGAACTGTTGGGGCCGGACGGGCGCCGCGAGACGTTATTGTCGGTGCCCAGTTACGATTTCAACTGGCAGACAAGCTACCGCCTTGCGCAGCTGCGGCGCGTGCCGGCGGGTTCGTGGATGTTGTGCACCGGGGGCTTCGACAATTCGCCGCAGAACCCGAACAACCCGGATGCAACAAAGCGAGTGAACTGGGGCCTGCAGACGTTCGACGAAATGTTCATGGGCTTCATTGATCTGGCCGAGCTGCCGACCGTTCCTGGCAATGATGTTAAATCATCAGAAACAGCGGCGAAGGCGGCCAAGGCCGAGCCGCAATGACGGCCGGGGCGCGGAAAACGTGTCAAGTGGACAGGTGCGATTATGCTTCGGGCCGCCGAAACCGCACCCGTCCACCCGTCCCGTTTTGCCGTCCCCCTTTGTCGATCCGTCCGCGTCCGATGTAGAAGAAGGGAGCGTCGTGAAACGGCTCCCAGGGTGGAACTGTTCTGCGTCTGTCCGAAGGGGATGCAGCCTGCCGGCCCTTGGCCCCTGCTCATGTGCTGCTCATGTGGGATGTCACGGCGTCGCCAAAAAGCCGCGACCGGCGGGAGTGGCCGTTGCCGGGGGATCGGATGGAAGATGAGGTGCCGTGGCCCCGGCGGTAGAGCGCTATGCCTGCCGCCACGACGGCTACGCCGAGGACCGTGCGAACCGAAGGCTTGGGCATCCATCGCATGACATCCACCACCAGACGCGGCGGCTCCTGAGGCTGGGGCGCGGACTCTGTCGCGCGGGACGAGGGGAATTCCGGCTCGAGGTCCTGGCCGGCGAACAGCCGGATGATGGCGGTGACGAACGGCCTCAGGTCCTGCGGCCCACGGCTCGTCACCAGATTGCCGTCGTGGACGAGAGGCTCGTTCAGCCACGTAGCGCCGGCGTTGATCAGGTCGTCGCGCAGGCCGGGCCAGGACGTCAGTTGCCGGCCTTGCAGGAGCCCGGCCGAGGCCAGCACCCACGGGCCGTGGCACAGGCTGGCGATCGGCTTGCCGGTCCCGGCGTACGACCGGACGAATGCGCGAGCGGCGGCGGACTGCCGCAGCAAATCCGGGTTGACGAACCCGCCGGGAATCAGCAGCCCGTCATAGTCGTTGGGGTTGGCCTGGTCCAGCGTGAGATCGACGCCCACCCGACTGGCGGGTTCGTGCAGGTTCATCCCCCGGATGTGGCCGGGATGGATCGAGATCACGTCCACCGTCGCGCCTGCCAGCCGCATTGCGGTGGCGGGAACGACCAGCTCGACCAGCTCAAACCCGTCCACCGCCAGCACCGCAATCCGTCGCCCGGCCAAGGGCCGGTTTCCGTGCAGCATTTCGCTTAGCATGGGAGTAACTCCGATAAACGGCTCACCGTTTCGTGCCGCCGCCGCGTTGGCGCCGGGCCGCGAAGAGGTAAGCCAACCTTTTTGCGATACACACCGCGGGCCGGGTCCCGTCCAGGGACTCAGTCGGCGGAGTGCAACCGCGCGCGGAAATCCGGCCGCTCGTCGGTCGCCTCCTGCGGCCGGGTTCCGGCCGGATCCAATTCCGTCGGATCGTACAACATCGCCTGCGCGAGTCGCTTCGCGTCCGGCTCCCACTGACTGCGCAGAAGCCGAAAAGGTGACATCCATCAATTTTCCCCGCCGCCCGGCCGCGCTCGGCAACCAGAGTTGGGCCGTGCGGATGGCACGGCGTCTGGGGCTACAATACACCCCGAACCCCCGCGGTCGTCGGAAGCGGGCGGAAATGATGGATGTCACCTTTTCTCACCTCCGGAAAGGATTGTCATCGTCGCAACGGTTCTAATGGCCTTACGCAAGAGCGAAAGTGCCCGACCCATGAACAACAGAAATGTCCGAGCCCTTTGCTAACCGTAGCGGACGCAACACGCCCCGCACGCGGCATCCCGTGAAGCCAAAACGTTCAATGCATTCGAGCACGCAGACCCTTGGGCTCGATCCGCCGTTACGGCTGAGCCGCCCTACCCGCATCTGCGTCGCCCCGCGGCCCAGCCTGATCGGGATTGTTCCGATCATCCGAAGGCGGCACGAACGGCGGACGCACGGGCACGACTTCATGAACCGGCCCCGCCTTCGCCGGCTTGTCCGCGCCCGGCGGCTTTTCGATGTCCACCTCGGGCGGCGTCAGCGTCGTGTTTACAGCCTTAAGCGGGTCCGGCTCCTTCGCAATTTCCTCGGCCTTTTTCTCAACCCAGTCAGATGGATTCTCTGCCATGGTAACTACTCCCTCGTCCGGTGATTGATTCCGTCCGGTCCGATCCGCCGCGACTCGCAACAAGGCGCAGCGTCAACCCCTCCGCGATGCAAGCGGAGCGCCATTGAGGTAGTCGTTCAGTTTGAAATCTCTCTTTTCGCGGCCGGCCCCGTTTCCCATCGGTCACCCCATCGGTCACCACTCCCCATGCCGCGCAGCCCCAACCCTCATTTCCAGCCCGCGGCAGGGGTCCGATGACCGATTGTGACCGATTTGACCGATCGAAAGGCACCTTTTCACAACGAATTGATAAATGAAATGCAGTCAGCCGCAAGCGGTTGCCAATCCCCTGCACAGCAATCTTTCTGAATGTCTCACTTTGCCCCGTTTTGTCCCGCTTCTCGCGAATTCGTATCACATTCATGCCAAAACTAACCATCAAATCCTTGCCGCGTCAGCAGTTAAATCAAACATGCCGAATGTCCCAGTGAGACATCCGACATAAACTCAATCGCGACAAAGCCCTGGCACGAACTCAAAGCCAGCCGCTCCGATCTGAAGGCTCGCAAAGTTACCCCCGACCACCACGCCGCGGAATCCGGCACGCGGAATCTGGGGGTCCACATCCCGAAGGCGACGCCGTCCGTCGCCGACAATTCCGCCAGGCGACATTGTACGAAAATCAGGGCGGGCGGAGCAACATTTTCTATTCACCTTTGCAGCTTCCCAACGGCCCCACAACAAATGGTCGCCGCAGCCCCGGCGAAGCACCTCCCCCTTCGCGCCGGGGCAAAGCAGCGCCAGTCACGCCGATTGAAACCAATGAACCAGCCGCCGCGCCGCCCCGGATTTGTCCTTGCTCAGACAGTTCTGTCAACTATTAGCCGCGTCCGCGCTTCGTTCCCAGTGGCTGTGATGACGTCCGTATCCTGAACACGCGATCGGGGCGGCAATCGAACATCCATGGTATGTTTATTCAATGCGCGATTCTGGTCGACCGTCGCGGACGCTGGTGAGTTGCGTATTCCTTCTACCGATCTTCGCTTCAATCGCGGGAGCGATCCCTCTTGCTAACGCGGATGGCGGGCACGACGCCCACCTGGTTGGCCGCCTGCCTGTTGCCAGCAACGCAAGCATCTCCTTCAGCCCCGACGGCACCAAGATTTTGACCGCCATGGGGAGCGTCGCCCGCGTCTGGGACACGGCTACGCTAAAGCCCATCACGGAACCGGTCGAGCACGACGGCGAGATCCTGACGGCCCAATTCACATCCGACGGGAAAAGGGTATTGATTGCGAGCGCCGAGGAAGCGCGTCTGTGGGATATTTCTGCGCCCCTGCGCCCGCTCCTCCCGAAAGGTAAGGCCAGGTGGCCGGCTGCGATCTCGCCGGATGGTTCCCGTGTCGCCGACACAGAGACCGACAAGCACTCGAACTCGGTCGTCGTCTGGGACGTGCCGACAGGGAAGCCGGTCTTATCGCTGAAGCACGGCGGCCCGGTGTATTGCATCGCGTTTAGTCCGGACGGCGGCAGGCTGCTCACTCACGAAGTCGATCCCGACCGGGACAATCATAGGCTGCCAATGGGCGCGGCGCATTTGTGGGGTCTTCGGACCGGGCGGGAGTTGATCCCGCCGATTCCGTCAGAATATAAAAAGAATGCTTCGTACCCGTGCACCCCCGTCTCCTTTAGCCCTGACGGAAATCGAGTGGTCGTCGCCGGATTCAAATCGTTTGCCGTCTACGAGGCCGCAACCGGCAAGGAGCTTTGCAACAACGAACGATTCGATCCCGGACTGGATCGCGGGATCGTGTATTCCCTCGCCTTCAGCCCCGACGGCAAGAAGATCGCCACCCTCGCCGGCGGCTTCGCGCGGGTATGGGACGCGGCCTCAGGAGAGCCGCTGATTGGAGAAATCGACGTCATATCCCTACAGTGCGCATTCAGCCCGGACTCCAGGAACATCCTCTTTAGCGGCGTGGGGGGCGGTGTTGGAATGTGGAACCTGGCAAGCGGAAAGCAAATCAACGATTTCGGACGTGACGGTGTCGACGCCGTCGCATTTAGTCCCGACGGCGCGCGGGTCGCCGTTGTACACGATAACGACCCCGTCAATCACGGCGGCGTTACGGATATTTGGAAGGTCGAGCCCGAAAATGAAAGGCATTGACGATGCTCCGATTCCATCGGCACCAACGCCCCCAACAACGCGTCCGTCAGACGCGTTGTGCGCCAAGTGTGGATATGACCTCCGCGCCACGCCGGATCGCTGCCTAACGTGTTCGGCGATGCCGGCCGCTTCCAGGGTGAGCTCATGAGGCGTCGCTTCTTCACAATCTTATCGGCGCTATCTCTGTTGCATTGCGTGGCAATAGGCGTGCTATGGAGAATGAGTTACAAGTCACCTTATTCGAGACCTTTTCAACGGAATGGAATTCCGTGGCGGTTCGTCTCGGACCGCGGAACCGTTTGGATTGATAATCAACCGGAGATTGTCGCGCAGGTTAAGCGAACTGTGGATGACCTTTCTCGGCAGCGCGATGAGTCTGAGAAGGCGTCCATCGAATTCAAGGAGGCATCCATTGCTTTCCATGCAGTTCCGAGAGATCGAGCGCATTTCGCGGAATACCGCCGGCTGGCAGACGTTTACTTCCATGCGGAGCGAAGGCGCAACGAGGTGGACACACAATACTCGAACGTATTGCGGCAGTTGTCGGCGAGGCTCCAAGCAAAGCCGCTATTCACGGTACTGCACGCCTACCACTACCGGAGTGCTTGTATCATCACGGCAGCAGCCCCGTTCGTATGGATCGTATGGTATTCCGTCACTCGACTGCGCCGGCGCTACGAATCTGGATACTGTCCGTCTTGCGGCTACGACCTCCGCGCCACGCCGGATCGTTGCCCGGAATGCGGTTCGATGCCGGGCTCTTCCAAAGTGAAGGCATGAGAGTCTGGACCGAGAAGCGCTTCAGGCCCTTA
Source organism: Phycisphaerales bacterium (assembly GCA_028288945.1). Taxonomy (GTDB): domain Bacteria; phylum Planctomycetota; class Phycisphaerae; order Tepidisphaerales; family Tepidisphaeraceae; genus RYN-428. Next base: position 3,715 of record JAQGHH010000247.1, on the reverse strand, counting down.
TTGTGAAAAAATCCGTAATTATCCTCGCGATCGCAATTGTGAGCGGCGGCTGTCTGAGCAACAACTCGCATTCGGCCGAATCCTTGAATCGCTCACGCCTCGTTGCCGTACTACGGGATGCCGACAACCGCAATGATATCTATTACGCGGCCGACTATCTCGAACGGAACGGCGGCCCGGAATTCGTTGAAAATCCCGAAACGCGCGCCGAATGGAAGCGTCTGGCTGCGAGCGAATTGGATTGGCTGTTGAAGCAGGAGACCTCGAAAGCGGCACAACTCGCTGACGGTTTTCCTGGATACGAGCAAATGCAAAGCCCAATTTTCGAGCCGGGGCTCTGACCGCACTTGTGGTCCAACTGCTCCGGTCGTTCCGTGTGGATCAAACGCTCCGGCCGCTTGAGCCCATGCCTCCACAAATCCGACCGCTCATCGCCTCGGCGGAGCCGCTTCCGCAGCCCTGAGCCAGCGAAATAGTAATACAAGATTTGACACCGGCGATTTTGGTAAGACTCCGGTTATGGCCGGCGAATTGACCGTCAAAGAAATCGGCGGACGAGGTTCCAGAGCGGCGGGTATCCGGGCGGGCCGTGCATGGCCGATGGAGTCGGTGTGATGGCCCGGCAAGTACGGCGGGCGCGCTCGCCCACCGTTGGATCCTATATCATCGCCTACGGAAGGGCGGCGGCGCGCATCAACCAGCCGAATAGATGGTGCGCGGCTCGCGCTGAGGACGTCTGCACATTTGAGGCTGTTTCGGCTGCAACATCTTCCACAGGCATGAATTATGGGAGGAATGCGTTGCGCAATATTCTGACAGGCGCACCACAATGCACCAAAATGTACCATCGCCGCGGGGTGGTGCGCGGGCGAACGGGGGATATGGAGAAACTCGAGACCAAGACGTTGCGGCGGACCGTGGGGGAAGTCCCTGGACAATTCCAACAACTCCGAAAATGGTGCATTTCGGTGCGTTTTGGTGCAAACGGATTCGAGCGACCCGATTCGACACACCGGTTTCCCGGCCCACTTAGTCGTTTGAACGTGCCGGCGGCGCGATCTCCCGCGGCTTTTGGCCGGGTGCAGGCGCCTTTTGAAAGATGAACAGGTAGTTGAACCCGCGGAGGAAAAAGTTCCCCTCCTCCGCGGCCTTGCGGTAGTTGCCCATTTCCAATGTCTTGTTGTGCCTCGTCACCGCAATCACGTCCACCGGCGTGAACTTCTTGCTGAGCAGCCCGAAGAGCTCGAAGCCGATGGGGTAGAAACCTTTGCCTTTGACGAACGAGTCGCTGACGTACAGGGCCATGTGTCGATCGGGCTTGAGGACGCGGTGGATCTCGGAGATGACCTGCTCCATCGCCTTGTAGTATTCGCCCGTGGAGGCGTCGAGCTTGCCGATGTCGCGGGGGTCGGGGCCGTAGTCCAGGTGCGTCGAGTACGGCGGATCGATGAACACGAAATCCGCCTTCCCCGTCAACTCCGGCGGAAGCTTTCGCGCGTCCACGCGAAAAATGTCCTTGCGCGTCGGATGCACATCATACCCCAGCGCCTTACGGTCGAGATCGCGGGCGACGTCGAGCGTGGTGCCGCTGCCGGCACAGGGGTCGATGACCAGGTCCTTGGGCTTCGTGTAGCGCTCGAGCAAATTCCAAATAATGTAACTGGGCGTCGCGCCGCGGTAATTGGGGTCGCCCTGAACGCCTTCGCCGTAATGCTGCGACGGGTAGTCCCAGAGCGTGGTCACCTGCACCCGCAAAGGCGGCTTGCGAAACGGCGGACGGGAAGGCTTGCGAGGAGTCATGGCCGGGATGGTAGCGGGAGTAGTAGGCAGAGGGCAGTGGGCAGAAGGCAGAAAGGCGAGGATTGAGGACGGAAGATTGAGGATGGCCGCAAACAAGCATGCCATCCTCGTCTTCTTCTGCTTACTGCCCTCTGCCAACTGCCTACTTTCCCCACCAACAAAACCAGCGCGGCCCCGAAGGACCGCGCCGGCTAGAAGGAGGAGGACCAAGTTGCAAATTCTGTTATCACACCGCGGCGTACACCAAGCCCGTAAAGGCCTTGAAGGCCTGGGCGGCGGTGACAGTCACATAGCCGTCGTCCCTGCCGTCACTGCCCGCGCCGTCGATGCCCCAGGGGTTGCGCAGACGGAGCGTCGCGAGTGCGCCCTTGGCATCCAGCCCGACACTCTCGACCACATAAGCATGGGCGTCGAGCAGGGCCGAGCCGGCGGGGGCGGTGGCCGTCGCATACGTCACGCTCTTGCCGGCCTTGAGCTGCGACTGGATCTGCGACATTAGGCTGCCGGCGCTGTCCGCGGAGTAGATCGAGGCCGGCGTCGCGCCCAGCGTCATGTAGGCTTCGTCCATCCAGCCGGTGTCGATCGAGGCGTAGCTCACCGTGCCCGTGCGCACGTAGCAGTAGGCCTTTTCCATCAGGGCGGCCCAGAGCGAATTCTGATTCCCGAGGGCGGCATACGTCACATCCACGCCCGACCAGGTGGGGAGCTGCGCGTCCACGCGGACGAATACATTGTGGCCGTTCTTCGCAAGCTGCACCGCGTAAGTCCCGTCGCCCAGATCCACGATGCTCTCGCGGATGCGGCGGGCGTCCACCTTCGCGACCGAGGAGAGGACCGCGAGGAAGTAGCAGTCGCCGACGTTGCCCTGTTTCACGTCGGCTTCGGTCGGGCCGTTGTCCGCGAAGAGCGGGTCATTGCTGAAATTCGCGTACGAAACGCCCTTCTCCGTGGCCGGCTCGGAAACCCTGTGAACCGTAAGCGTCTTGGCCATCGCACCCGGCTTGGAAGCCGCGACCGCGCTGCCCTGGTTGTAGAAGCCGTTCAGCTTGTGGACCGCGCCGCTCCTGGTTTCCGCCGGGGTCACTTTCGTGACCTTCTCGGCGGCGTTGTTGTCCGTCCAGAAGCTGTCGTGCCCCGCCCCGCCGACGAGCGTCGCCGCGGTGGCACCCAGGCTCACGAGCACATCATTGCCCGAGCCGGCGACCAGCATCTTTTTCCCCGTGCCGCCCGCATACAGGTTGTCATTGCCGCTGCCGCTGACGAGCGTGTCGTTGCCGTTGCCGCCCATGAGCGTCGTGTTCGTGTGGACGGACGGGTCCACCACGAGCGAGTCATTGCCTGCGCCCGTGCCGATCCAGAGGCTGGAATAAGTTTTGGTGAAGGTCTGCGTCCAGCCGCCCGTGTTGCCGACCACCAATCCCGCGGAGGTATGCGTGACGGTGATCTTGTCATTCCCCACAGTGCCCATCATGTGGAGCTGCATGCCGCCCGCAAAGGCGACTTCGCTCACGCTCAGCGGCACGCCCGAGAAAAGCGTGCGTTCCTCAAGGCATTCGACCGCGGACATTTTCGATTCCCGGACGTACGTCATGACCCCGCTCCTCTTCCCATCCACGGCCTGGCTACCGCGGACACTCCAAGAGATGCGATACAAATGGTCCCGAGGCAACCCGCCGAACGGATTTCTTTGCCCAGTGCCTTTCCTTTGCCCAGTTTTCGCCACCCGCCACATTTGGCGGTGCGAGCGTCATAAAGCCCACCGATATCAAACGAAATTCAGGAGTCCGATAACACCCGGGAGCATACTTACGGGCCCGCCCGGCGCGAACGCACATCCCGCCGGGGATTCCGGAACATTTCATTTCGCTTTCCCTCCCCCACCCCCGTCCGGCTGCCGACCCAATTGCCGCGTTCG
>JAQGHH010000242.1 GCA_028288945.1 Phycisphaerales bacterium | reverse complement strand
CCGAAAAGCACGGCATGGGCCGGGCAATATTCGGCCTCGTAATGGGGATTCTCGGGACGATTGTGCTGGTTGCGGCGATGGCTAGCGCCATGTTCGGGCGCTGATTCTCACGCCGCCTTGGTCTCGGGGGGTGCAACCTTTTCCACGTCGAGGCTCAGATCTCTCACCGTCCGCACGCGGTTGATTCCGTCCAGGGCCGCCACTTTGTAGCACTCGGCGAGCGTCGGGTAGTTGAAGACGGATTCCACGAAATAGTCGATCGGCATCCCCGCGGCCATGACGGCCTGGCCGATGTGGATCAACTCCGTCGCGCCGGTGCCGATAGCGTGGACGCCCAGCAGTCGGCGGCTTTGCGGGTGGAAGAGCAGTTTGAGAAGCCCGTGCGGGTCGGCGATCAGCTGGCCGCGGGCGATCTCGCGGTACCGCGCGATGCCCACCTCATACGGCACGTTCTGCTGCGTCAGCGCCTGCTCGGTCGCCCCCACCATGCTGATCTCGGGGATCGTGTAAATGCCGAAAGGGAACAGAGGGCTCTGCGGCTCAGTGATCACATGGAACATGTGGCTGGCGGCCAGGCGACCCTGCTCCATGCTCGTCGCGGCCAGGGCGGGGAAGCCGATCACGTCGCCCGCCGCGTAAATGTGCGGGACCTCGGTCTGGAACCACTCGTTGACCTTGAGCCTGCCGCGGGCGTCGGCCGTAAGGCCGGCGGCGGGAAGGTTCAGCCCCCCCGTCGCCCCCTGCCTGCCGACGGCGAACAGCAGCGTGTCGGATCGCAGTGTCTTCTTGCTGCCCAGCGTCGCTTCCACATGGCCGTCGATGAGCTCGATCTTCGCGACCATTTCCCCGAGGCGCAGGCGCACGCCCATGTCGCGCATGCGGAACTGGAGCGACTCGGCGATCTCGTCGTCCACGAACTCCATCAGCCGGGGGCGCGATTCGACCATCGTGACGTGCACGCCCACGGCCGCGAGCATGCAGGCGTATTCGGTGCCGATCACCCCGCCCCCCACGATCACCATGCTTCGCGGGAGCTCGGTGAGTTGCAGCAGTTCGTTACTGTCGATGATTTTGCCGGGGGTGAAGGGGACGCTGGCGGGCCGGGCGGGCTCGGTGCCGACGCCCAGGAGAATATGCTTGGCGCGGACTTCGGTGACCTCGTCGCCCCGGGTGACGCGGAGCGTGTGCGGGTCGGCGAACGCCGCATGGCCGACGAGCAGTGTGATCCCGTTGCGCGACATCTGGCTGCGGATGACCTCCGTTTCGGTTTTGACGACGTGGCGGGCGCGGTAGAGGAGGTCGCCCATGTTGATGTCCTGCTTGACGACATAGCTGTCGCCGTAGAGGGCGCGCTCGCGGATGCCGGTGAGGTGCAGGACGGCCTCGCGGATGGCCTTGGAGGGGATGGTCCCGGTGTGAATGCAGACGCCGCCGACGCAGTCGAGCCGCTCGACCAGCGCCACCCGCCGCCCGAGCTTGGCGGCGTTCAGCGCCGCTTTCTGCCCGGCGGGGCCCGAACCGATCACCACAAGGTCGTATGCGAGATGAGACATTATCGGTTGTATCGGTTGTAACGGGTGGGGACTTTCGGGAGGAACGGACGGTAGGCAGTAGGGAAGGGGAAAAGCAATGCAAAGTGCAAAATGCAAAAGTCAAAATGAAAGGCAGGCGGACGGCGACATTCGCGTCACCTCCGGCCGCTCCTCATTTTGTATTTTGCATTTGCGCTTTGCATTCAATTTCTGCCTCTGCCTCGCCTCTGCCTGCTCGCCTCCAACTAAACCGGTCATTCCCGCAGCCCGATAAACCGCTTGAGGCTCTGTGCATGGCCACCGCAACTGAAATCGACAATGAGGCTTCCCGTCCGCGCGGGCGGTGGCGGGGTTGGGTGACGCCTGCGGCGCTGTTGCTGCTGCAAGCGGCGATGCTCGCGTGGATGGTGGATTGTCTGGTGAGCCGCGACTTGGAACGGGCGGCTTGGCTGGCGCAATTCATGCTGTCGCTGGGGGCCGCGCTGGCCGCGATCGGGCTCGCCGCCCGGCGCAAGCGGCGGCTGTACGGGCCGCTGGGGCGAATCGAATTGCTCCTGCCCGAAATCCGCGCGGGGCGGGTGGCGATCGAGGAGCTGTCGAACATCGAGGGACGGCTGGCCCCGCTTGCCGCTCAGATTCAGGAATTGTTCCGCGAGCTTCGCTCGCAAAAAGCCACGATGGCCGGGACCGACCAGGAAGTGCGCCAACGCGTCGCAAACCGCACCGAAGCACTCGAGCGCAAGATCGGCTCGCTCCGCCATCAGGCCACGCGGGATGTGCTGACCGGGCTGTTCAATCGGCGGATGCTCGACGAGCAACTCGCGCAGGCGATCGAACGCTGCCAAACGGGGGGGATACTCCTGAACTTGATGATGATCGACGTGGACAATTTTAAACTGCTCAACGACACGCTGGGCCATGCCGCGGGGGACGATCTGCTCCGCTCGATGGGCCAGATCATCCGTTCGACGATCCGCGAGACCGACGCGGCCTTCCGCGTCGGCGGGGATGAGTTTGTCATCCTGCTCGAAGGGACCGAACCCCAGGCCGCCCAAGCCCTCGCGGCCCGGTTGACTTCGCTCGTGGACGGCCTCGCCAACACGCTCCACGTCAGCAAGCCGGCCCGGCTGTCGATCGGGCTCGCTCACCTCTCCGACCTGCGAGTCCCCTCCCCCGAGGCGCTGCTGCACAACGCCGACGAGGCGTTGTACCGGATCAAAGCTGACCGCAAACGGGCATCAGCCCCCGCCCCGGCGGGCCACACATCCTTGTCTGTCTCGGACCGGTGAGTGGAGGCATTCGTGCCCTCGTAGGGTGCGAACCTTGTGTTCGCCCTCTCGAATTCGGCAAACCGCACGGCTCGCGAAGACGCGCAGGGCGAACACAAGGTTCGCACCCTACAGGGAAATGTCTGCCCCACAAAAAGCCGGCTCAAATCCCTCCATCGCCCTTGCGAGCGGGCTAGACGCCGCTACAATGCCTCGCTTCACCGTGTTTGGTGAAAGCTTTTCCGCATCCGTGCCGTGCGGAACGTCAGACCACAAGACAGGCGCGATCCGACCGGAGTTAACTGTTATGGCCCGTGAGACCTCCCGCGAGCGCCGGGAAAAAGCCGAGAAGTTCCAGAACTTCAACCGCCCCAAGCTCAAAATCGCCCGCACCACCGCGTCCGGCAAGACCTACATCGATTACAAGGACACCGAGTCGCTGCGCAAGATGGTCAGCGGCAACGGCAAAATCCAATCCCGCAAGCGCACCGGCGCCAACGCCATGGAACAACGCATGATCGCCCGCGCCGTCAAGCGCGCCCGATACATGGCCCTGCTCCCGTACGTCAGCGCCGTGAGCTAAACCGAAAGACGCAAAAGCAACAAGCAAAGACGCCCGGCCCGAAGAGGGCCGGGCGTTTTTGCGTTAGCCGGGCAGGGTGGGCCTACCCGCCCACCATTTCCCGAGGGGTTTGGACACCGTTTGGAAGCGAAACCGGAAACGAGACAAGTACGGGAACGGAGGTTGGTAGTGGGTCAGTGAAATTTCGAGTGTGTCCGTTCCGCCAACCCCACGCCGTTGGGGGGCCGGGCGGTTGGAGCCATTAGTGGCCGGCCATTTGATCCCGACCTGGCCGGCGGGCCGATCCGCGCGTTGAACACAGGCCGAATCAAGGTGACGCCGCGCCATTGACGTCGTGGAGGGACATCTGGCCCGGTTCGGTCCCGACGCGACCAACGAGGCCAGCATCGCACGACTCCGGGAGATCGCTGCCGGCCGGCTTCAGCCCACCCAGTACGACCTGAACTTCTACAGTCACGAGTTGCGTGAGTTTGTGCGCTACCGACGGTTGGGCTGGGCGACCGGACGGCCAGCCGATGCGGAGGCGGCGTACGACCTCTGGAACCACGCGCACACGGCGACGCTT
>JAQGHH010000318.1 GCA_028288945.1 Phycisphaerales bacterium | reverse complement strand
AGAGCTGCGGCGGAGACGCCATGATGCGCGTCGCCGCCTTCACTCAAGCCGGCGGGTATGACCCGTCCATCGTCGCCGGTGAAGAGCCCGAACTCTGCCAGCGCCTGCGGGCCAGAGACTGGAAAATTCTCCGCATCGAAGCGGAGATGACCCTCCACGACTCGGCGATGCTCCACTTCCGCCAATGGTGGAAGCGCGCCGTCCGCAGCGGCTACGGCGCGATGGACGTCGCAACGCGTTTCGGCTCGAAAGGGCTTTTCGTGAAACAGGTGAAAAGCGCCCGCTTCTGGGCCCTGGGTTGGCCGTTGGCGACCGAAGGCGCGGGGGTGATCACCGGGTTTGCCGTGGGCTGGAAATGGAGCGGCGTGGCCAGCGGGGTCATCGGATTGCTGCTCCCCCTGCAAATGCTCCGAACCGCCCGAGGAGTTCGTGGGCGTGCGAATAGTTGGCCGGATGCACTCGCCTACGGCTTTCTGACGATGATAGGGAAGTGGGCGAACCTCGTCGGCCAGCGCCACTACCGCCGCGACCGCGCAGCCGGCAGACACGCGAGGCTCATTGAGTACAAGGACGCCGTCTCCACCGTAGGCGCCGGCGAAGCCGTGAGCCCGTAAGAACAAGCGGAGGGATGCACCCGAATCGAATGGACGGCTAAACGAACGCGTCCGTGATCTCAAACTACTGGCTCCTGCTTCTGGCTCCTATCCCCGGCTCTTCCCGATGATCGACCCCGACTGGCAAGCCGACCTGCAACGTTACCCGAAGCGGCCGTTCCTCAAGGAGCAGTCGATCTGGGCGCTTGCCGTGTACCGGTTTGGGAGGCGCAACGACCGCCGAAAGGACGGGCTCGGGAAGAGGCTCCGCGGCCGCTTCTACTGGCTCGCCTACCGCGTCACCGAAACGCTCACCGGCATCAGCATCCCCAAGAGTGTTGAGATCGGCCCGGGATTGAAGATCCACCACTTCGGCAACATCTTCGTGCACAAGGACGCGAAGATCGGCGCAAACTGTTCGCTGCGCCAGGGCGTCACCATCGGCAACCGCCAGGAAGGCGGCCCCGTCCCCATCCTCGAAGACGACGTGGACCTGGGCGCCTATGCCCAAATCCTCGGCGGTGTGCGCATCGGGAAAGGCGCTAAAATCGGCGCGATGAGCGTCGTGCTCTGCGACGTGCCCGCCGGCGCGACGGCCGTCGGAATCCCGGCGCGGGTGATGGAGAAGAAGGATTAATCCCTGGACTATTTCGGGGCCGGATCGGGCGGTGTCTCCGCGCCACCGGCACCCGGGGCAAACATCTCTGCGAGCTTGGAGGCGTTCTTGATCAACCCCTGCGGGATGATCATGTCGAACGTGGCGGCATCCCCCTCCGACGAGAATGACGCGCTCAATTTCTGGCCCCGGAGCAGGTCGGCAAGCTGCTTGCGTTGCTCGGCAGACATGCCGGCCACGGGCGAGTCGGGCTGCTTCGTGGCCGCATCGAGGAGCTTTGCCAGATCGACGGACCCGGACGCGAGCCCGCGCATCGGTCCGCCGCTCTTGGCGGCCAGCAGGCGGTCGATGTAGTGGGCGTCCTTGTCCGAAATGGCAACCAGCACGTCACTGCCGCGCTGGACCGCGTCGATGTAGACCTGCGGCTTTTGCTTGTCGAGCATGACGAGGCGGACCACCTTGGCGCCGCCGGCGTCGTAGGTCTGGAGTTCTGTTTCGGTCGGTTCTTTGATCGCGTCGCCGAACGCCTTTGCCTGATCGATTACCCTGCCAAGCTCCGCGGCATAGTCGATCGGTTTAGCGTAGTGGTTGACGATGTAGCCGACAGGAGAATCGCCCATTTCGAAACCGACCGATACGCGGTCGCCCCCCAGATATAGAGCCTGGACGCCGGCTATAAAATCCTTGAGCTTCTTTTTCTGTTCGGCCGTCATGTCTTTCTGGGCATCTGCCATGGCGAGCTTCATGAATTGAGTGTCCATCATCGACGTGGGTCGGGCACTCAAGTCTAGCCGAACGATGACGCCTTCGGGCATTCCGGGGCGATCACCGGGCATGACGGGAGGCAGTTCCACCGGGGCGGCAGTCGCAAAGAGCCGCAGGGCGGCAGCCCCGTTGTCCACGCCGAGTTCGACGCGGTCCGACTTCTCGAGAAACTCCTGGAAACCATCGATGAACATTCGCGCGCCTGCCCGCTGGGCCTCGTCGGGGTAGGTCTGAGAAAGCGCTTGCTTTTTCATCGCGTCGACGATCGCCTTGAAGTGCTCGGGCATGGCCTGCCGCAGCGCCTTCAGATCGATGGCGGCGCGGACCAGTGCGTCTGGACCTTTTAAAGCTTTGGCGAGGACGTCGGCCTTCGCGACCGAAACGACGGGCGTCTTGCCGATGATGAGATAATCCGCGGTTCGACGGAGGGCCGTGCCGTCGTCCAGCGCCACCGTATCGGGGTGGCCGGGAACTGCCATGCCACTCTTCTTCAACTCGTCGAGGGGAGCGGCATTGGGCTTAATCGGCAGGACGATTGCAATGGACTGCTCCGGAGTGAGGCCCTGTCCGCCGAAGAAAATCATTCCGATCGGTTTGTCGGTGGCCAGGCCGCCCTGCCCGATGAATGGGAAAGTTTCCTCGATGCGTGCCGCCGTCACATTCGCGGGCAGCTCGGTGCCCAACTGCCTGGCGAATGCCGCAGCCGCATCGATCGACTTCGCCGAAATCAGGCCGATCTGCGTGGGCGGCACGCCGGGGTTCTCGCCGGCCGGGGCATCCTCGGCCGCCGCGGGCCGGGCGCAGAGCGCGATTGCAGCAAGCGTCACGGCGAATAGACGGTAGGTGAGTCTTCTCAAGGCAAGCATGATGATCCTTCCAAAATTGGTGGCCCGGCGCACGTTATCAGAAATATGTTCGATTTCCCATCGCCGCCATTTCCAAGCGTTATGAGCCCATTATTGCCGCGTCTTGGGCGCCGGGTTTCCCGAACCTAGTTCGCCGATGAACGTCGCGATGACTTTGGGCGTGTATTTCAGCAGGGAGTGCGGGATCGCTACATCGAAGGTTGCGGCGTCTCCATCGGATGAAATGGAGACGCCCAACTTCTGGCCGTGAAATAAGTCGGACAGTTGCTTCTTCTCCGCCGCCGACATTCCCGCCGCGGGCGATCCGGGGGATTTTGCAATGGTGTCGAAAAGCTTTCCCAGTTCGACGGAACCCGACATCAGCGTTTGGCGCGGGCCTTCAGGCTTTGCCGCGAGCAGGCCGTCGATGTAGCGAAACGGTTCCTTCGAAGCCGCAATGAACAGGCCGCCTTCTTGCTGCACCGCGTCGATGTAGGTCTTGGTTTGATGTTTATCCGTCACCACCAGACGCACGACCTGGACTTCCCCCGATTTATAGCTCTGCAAAGAGAGATCGACGGGCTCATTGACTTCGTCCCCGAAGGCCTTGGCCTGGGCCATCAGAGTGCGCACTTCCGAGATGTAGTCGATCCGCTTTGCGTACTGGTTGACGACGTAGACGACCTGCGATTCCCCGCCGGCCTCAAGGCCGATCGAAACCGTGTCGCCGCCAAAAAACAAACCCTTCACCCGGACGACGATATCCTGGAGCTTCTGCTTCTGGCGGGAAGTGAAGCGGTTGGCGTTGTCCTGGTTGGCGGCGTCGATGATTTTTCCCAGCACCTGCGCGTCGACCAATGCGTCGATCGGGCAGGCCAGATCGAAACGCGCGATCACGCCGGGCGGCATCCCGGGGCGATTGCCCGGCTCGAGGGCGGGCAGTTTGATCGGGGCGGCGGTCAACGCCAGGCGCATGCCTGCATCACCGCTGTCGAGGGCCCACTCGACCTTCTCGAGCTTGTCGATCGTCCGGCGGATACTGTCGATCACGAGTTCCGCGCTCGCCTGCTCGGTGGTCGCGGCTTTGCCCAGGAGAAACTGCCGGTTCGTGTCGAGCAGGGAACGGTATTGCTCGGGCATGCTCGCGCGGACGGCCTTCAGGTCGAGCGTGACACGGGCCAGGGTGCCCGGGTCTTTGACCGCGTCCGTAATCGCGTCGAGGTTGGCCAGGGCCGCCGCCGATGGGAGCGGGCCGAAGATCACGTAATCAGTCGTCCGGCGAAAACCAACGCCGTTCATTAGCACCGTATCGGGGTGGTCGGGCATGGGCTGCCCGCCCAGGCCTTTGAGGGCTTCGAGCGGAATGGCAGTGGGCTTTACGGGTAATACGAAGACAGTGATCTCCTGGTCGGCTTTCACGCCCGGACCGCCGAAAAAAATGATCCCCAGCGGCTTATCCGTCGCCAATCCGCCCGGGCCGATGAAAGCAAACCGCTGCTCAATCCCCGCGGCGGTGAGGGGCGCCGGCAGGCCGATGTCGAGCTTTTTGGCAGAGGCCGCGATCGCGTCGAGGGACTTCACGGCCAGCACGCCGATCTGTGTCGGCGGCGCATCGTCGGCCCTTGCCCCCACGGCGCACAGAAACACCGAGAGCATCGCCGAGACCATCAGCCTCCGGCCCAATCGCTTCGCCGAGAACATCGATCCGTCCCTTCAAAATGCGGCGTGTGATATGAAGTATGTTGACCCACCAGCAAGGTAGCAGGGAACGAGGATTTCCCCAACGTCCGAAGATAAACTGACCGCCTTGGTCCGCTCGATTTCCTTCGGTCATCGCTCACCCCGGCCGTGGATTCTTTACATCTTCCCGTCAATTCCTAAAGTCTCCGGCCGATCCCGCCGTTTGTGGTAAAGTCTGTAGTGGTGATCTCATGGCCCTCGAAACGCAACCGGAACCCGCGCCCCATCCGCCCCGGCTGAAGGCCGCGGTGATCGGCACCGGCAAAATCTCCGAAGAACATCTCCGTTTCCTCGGCGCGGACCCACACGTCACCCTGGCGGCGGTCTGTGACCTCTCTCCCTCACTGGCGAAATATGCTGTCGCCCGCTTCGGCGCGCAGCAGGCTTTTACCGATTCATCACAGATGCTCGCCGACGCCCGGCCGGACGTGGTCCACGTCCTGACTCCGCCGCACACGCATGCGAAACTTGTGACCGATGCCCTGACCTCTGGCGCGCATGTGATCGTCGAGAAGCCCGTCGCCCCCAGCAACCGGGAATTCCGCGATCTGTGGTCCCTCGCACAGTCGCGCGGCCGGCGGATCGTCGAAGACCACAACTACCGCTTCAATGAACCCGTCCTCGCGATCGAAAAGCTCGTCGCGGAGGGTGAACTGGGCGACGTACGCGAGGTGGACGTGCGGATGGCCCTTGGCGTGCGAAAGCCCGGCGGGCGCTACATGGACGAAAATCTGCCCCACCCGAGCCACCGCATGCCGGCGGGAGTGATCCACGAATTCATCACGCACCTGTGCTACCTGGCCCTGCGTTTTCTCCCGAGCTTCGAGCGCGTAGCCGCGGCTTGGAGCAAGCATGGGAACGATGCGCTCTTCAAACATGACGATCTGGACGCGCTGGTGATCGGCGGGCCGGTCCATGCCCGCATCCGGTTCACGAGCCATGCCGCCCCGGATTGCTTTAGCCTCACTGTCCGCGGCACGCGCGGCTGGGCGGAGACTGATTTGTTTCAGCCGCACTTGCGCGTCGTGGTCCCGCGCAAGGGCGGGCAGCAGCTTTCGCCGCTGGTGAACCACTGGATGAACGGCGCGGGAATGATGCGGGCCAGCCTGAGCGGGTTTCGGAATAAAGTATTGCAGAAGACCCCGTACGAGGGGTTGCGGACTTTCCTCGACAGGACGTATACCGCCTTGCGTGCCGGCGGCGAACCGCCGGTGACCTACGATGACATGGACCGGGCGAGCCGGCTGGTGGATGCGATGCTGGATGAGTCCAACCGGGTCTGACGGGGAATCATCGTGGCACGGGTTTTCAAGCGGTGCGAAATGCGCGGTCCCGAGGGTGACTTGAGATTTGATCCGCTAGCACGGGTTGAAAACCCGTGCCACGAAAGCGGATGGTTTTTCGTGATGGGTGTGACTTGAAGCTTCTGGTTACGGGCGCTAACGGATTTCTCGGCCGGTATGTCGTGGCCGAGGCGCTGCGCCGCGGGCACGCGGTGCGGGCGGCGCTGCGCTCGGCGGCAGACGTCGCGAAGCTCGGCTGGGCGAACCATCCCAACCTGGAAATTGCCCGCGTGGATTTGCGGTCGCGCCGCGGGCTGGTGGATGCGGTCGCGGGCACGGACGCCGTCCTGCACCTTGCCGCAGCCAAGAGCGGCGACATGTACGCGCAGTATGCCGGCACCGTCGTCGCCACCGAAAATCTGCTGGCCGCGATGACCGAAGCCAACGTCCGGCGGATCGTCGTGATCAGCTCCCTGTCAGTTTACAACTACCTGAAAATCCCAAGCTTCTCGCTGCTCAGCGAAGATTCCCCGCTCGAAACCGACGCCTTCCAGCGCGACGAATACGCCCACACGAAACTCGTGCAGGAGCGCCTCGTCCGCGACCACGCCACCCAAAACGGCTGGGGCTTCACCGTCCTCCGTCCCGGCGTGATCTATGGCAAGGACAACCTCTTCACCGCGCGCCTGGGCATGCAGGCGGGCCGCGTGTGGATCCGCACCGGCGCGTGGGCGAAACTGCCGCTGACGTACGTTGAAAATTGTGCCGAGGCGATCGTGCTGGCCGCCGAAAACGATACGGCCTTGGGCCAGACGCTTAATGTGATCGACGATGACCCGCCCACGCAGCGCCGTTATGCCGCGATGCTCCGGCGACGGCTTTCGCCCCGCCCGGTGATCATTCCGGTGGCATGGAGCGTGATGTGGCTTTTGGCCGGAATGGCGGTGACCACCAACAAGCTGCTGTTCAAGAACCGCGCCAAGATTCCCGGGCTGTTCATCCCCGCCCGGTTGCACGCCCGCTGCAAGCCGTTGCGGTTCACCAATCAGAAGATCAAGGCGACGCTCGGCTGGAAGCCGCGATACAGCGTGAGCGAGTCGCTGGACAGGAGCTTGGGAAAGAGCGATGCGGAGCTAACGAAAGTCGATACCCCGACGACGGCCGCAGCGCCTGTGGGAAACAAGGCGGAGGTCGCGGCATGAGCCTGCGCCTGGCCTACATGACCGGCGAATACCCGCGCGCCACCGACACGTTCATCCAGCGCGAAGTCGCCGCCCTGCGAAACGCCGGCGTACACGTTGAGACTCTTTCCGTCCGCAAGCCGTCCGACAAGGAAAACGTCGGCCCGGAGACCCAGGCCGAGCGGGCCGGCACCCGCTACCTTTTGCCGGCGTGCCCGTGGGACCTGTTCAAAACCCACGCGAAACTGATGTTCGCTTCCCCCCGGCGATATCTTTCGGCGCTGCGGACGGCGCTCTTCGTCCGACCCGCCGGGCTCAAGCCGCTGGCGTGGCAGATCGCATATTTCGCCGAGGCGGGATTGGTCGCGCGGACGATGCGCGAGCATCAGCTCTCCCATTTGCACAACCACTTTTCCAATTCCAGTTGCTCGGTGGCGATGCTGGCGTCGGAGATGGGCGATTTCACGTTCATCTTCACGATGCACGGGCCGGCGGAGTTCTTCGAGCCCAAATACTGGCGCGTCGATGAGAAAATCCGGCGGGCGCTGTTCGTTTGCTGCATCAGCCACTTCTGCCGGAGCCAGGCGATGGTCTTCGCCCCGCAGGAAAAATGGCCCAAGCTCCACGTCGTTCATTGCGGGGTAGACCCAAGACAATTCACCCCCACCCGCCACGAGGGCAAAGGCCGCCGCCTCCTGTTCGTGGGCCGCCT
>JAQGHH010000167.1 GCA_028288945.1 Phycisphaerales bacterium | reverse complement strand
TCACGTTGTCGGCCATCGTGATGAGGTCCTGGTAGCGCATGTCGATTTCGCACTGCCCGCCGGTGGCGACTTCGTGGTGATGCGCCTCGACGGGGATGCCCAGCTCGATGAGCGTGGCGACCATCTCACTGCGGATGTTCTGCATCGTGTCCATCGGCGGGGTGGGGAAGTACCCTTCCTTCAATCGCACCTTGTAGCCGAGGTTGAGCGGGTCCTCGTCGCCGCGGCCCCAGATTCCCTCCCGGCTGCCGACGTAATATTTCGCGAAGTTGATCCCCTGGTCATAGAACGCCTGATCAAAGATAAAAAACTCGAGCTCCGGCCCGAAGTACGCCGTGTCGGCGATCTTCGTCTTCTGCAGGAACGTGACGGCCTTGCGGGCGATCGACCGCGGGTCCCGGCTGTATTCCTTCTTGGTGATCGGGTCGCGCACGTCGCAGATCATCGAGATCGTCGTGTGCTGCATGAACGGGTCGATCTTGGCGGTATCGGCGACCGGGACCAGGAGCATGTCCGATTCATTAATCGCCTGCCACCCGCGGATGCTGCTGCCGTCGAACCCGAAGCCGTGGCTGAAGCTGTCGATCGTCAATTCACTGACCGGCAGCGTCGTATGCTGCCAAAGCCCCGGAAAATCCATGAACCGCAAGTCGACAAACTGCACTTCCTTCTGTTCGCAGAGCTTGAGCACGTCACGAGGGGTCATGGCAAAGTCTCCTGGAGGCGATTCGGGGCCCGGGGGCAATCGTATCCGACGAGCGGTCGGCGTCAAAAAGGGGGACGGTTCAAGAGTTTAAGGGTTCAAGGTTCAAGGGGTTCAAGAGCCCAAAGGTCGGCGGCGAGCACCGAGTTCCGCATTCGATTCACTTTTCACTTTGCAATCCCTTCCGCCCGGATTCCAATGCGCAACGCGCAAATTGGCGGACAGACTTCAGGTGCTGTAATCTGTTTTGAACCCCTTGAACCTTGAACCCTTAAACTCTTGAACCCTCATGATCGGCCACGGCATCGACATCGTGGAAACCGCCCGCATCCGCAAGCTCGTCGAGCAGCACGGACAGCATTTCCTCGACCGCGTTTTTACGCCTCTCGAGCAGAGCTACTGCGCCCGAAGCGAACGCCGGGCTTTCGAGCATCTGGCCGGGCGCTTCGCGGCCAAGGAAGCGGTGCTCAAGGTCCTGGGCACCGGCTGGCGCGGGGGGATCGCCTGGACCGACATCGAAATCCAGCGCGAGCCCAGCGGCCAACCCAGAATCGTCCTCACCGGCGAATGCCTCCGCATCGCCACCGAGCAGGGCATCACCCGCTGGCTCATCAGCATCAGCCACATTGAAACCCATGCCACCGCCAGCGCGATCGGAATGAAGGCGACCGATAAGTAAGCGGGAGATGCTGCGTGCTCTGTGCTGCGTGATGAAAATCAGATAGCCCCGTGGCTGCTTCAATCACGCAGCACGGAGCACCCAGCATTCGGCGCCGGCCCAAAGTTTCACTCACCTCTCATCACGGGTATACTGGCTTTGCACAATGCGTGACCGCCTTAAATCTTCCGAGTGCTCCAAGTTCCTCAAGGCGCTGGCCGACCCCGAGCGGCTGAAGATCATTCAGTGCCTACAGTCGGGGCCCAAGCCCGTGGGGGACGTCTCCAAGGCCCTGGCCACCCCGTTGGCGAACGTCTCGCATCATTTGGGTCTGCTGCGGTCGGCAGGACTCGTGCTCAGCCGGCGGAAGGGGCGGTTTATCATTTATGAACTGGCCCCGGCGGTGGCGCGGTCGGACGGGGGGAATCCACTCAACGTGCTCGAATTCGGCTGTTGCCGGATCGAACTCGGCCAAAAGTAGTTTTTCACAGTCACCGTACACTCATGCGTCGCAAACTCTATCTCGAAACCTTCGGCTGCCAGATGAACGTGCTCGACAGCGAGCTCGTCCTCGGCCAGCTCCGCGCTCACGGCTACGAGAGCGTTGAAGAACGCGACGACGCGGATGTCATCATCTACAACACCTGCTCCGTCCGCGAACACGCCGAGCAAAAAGTCTGGTCGCGCCTCGGCGAGCTCCGCCACCGGAAGAAAAGTGACCCGGGCCTCATTATCGGCGTTATCGGGTGCATGGCTGAGCGTGATGGCGAAAATATCTTTCAGCGCCATCCCCACGTGGACGTCCTCTGCGGCCCCGGCGAACTCGATAAGCTTGCGACGCTCGTCCACAACGCCGTCGTCACCGGAGCGGAAGGCCACAAGCGCACGCGGCAGATCGCGCTGATGGGCGCGAGCGCCCGCCGATCCAGCACGCTCGAGGCCGCCGAGGACCATCTTGAGCTGCTCGACCTTTCGCGCAGCATCTCTCCCGAGGACAACCTGGCCCAGGCGTACGTTCGGATCACGCGCGGGTGCAACAAGTTCTGCACATATTGCGTGGTCCCGTACACGCGCGGGCCGGAGGTCCACCGTCCGCCTCAGAATATTATCGACGAGGTAAAGCGCCTGGCCGATGCGGGCGTGCGCGAGGTGACGCTGCTCGGGCAGACGATCAACCACTACAATTTCCGCCATGGCGACGGCCGGGTGACGACTTTCGCGCAGCTCCTTTACGCCATCCACGAAGCCGTCCCGCACCTGTCCCGGCTGCGGTTCGTCACCAGCTTCCCCCGCGATTTCACGGACGAGGCCCTTGCCGCGATGCGCGATTGTGAGCGCATCTGCCGCTATCTGCACGTCCCCGCCCAGTCCGGCAGCGACCGGCTTCTCAAGCTCATGAACCGCGGCTACACCGCCCGGCAATACCTCGATTTCATCGACCGTGCCAAGGCCATGATGCCCGACATCTGCATCGCCAGCGATTTTATCGTCGGCTTCCCCACCGAAACCGACGAAGATTTCGCCATGACGGTGGAGATGGTGAAACAGTGCCGGTTCAAGAACTCGTTCATCTTCAAGTATTCCCCGCGGCCGGGGACGGTGGCGATTGACCGGTTTAAGGA
>JAQGHH010000139.1 GCA_028288945.1 Phycisphaerales bacterium | reverse complement strand
AATTCCAGAACGACCTGATCGACCTCCGCGAGCGTTACGGCGTGTTCCGCCAGAACGCCCGGATCGTGCCGATGGCTGCGGACACGCGGTCCGACCCTCGCCGCGTCAATGGCGTCACCGCCTACTTCGTCGGCGAATCGCAGGCGCCGTCGCAAAGCGACAAGACCTGGGACCGCGTGCGCCTGACCGCCAAGAAGCTCATGGTGCTGACCAAGTACAGCAACGAGCTCAACGAAGACGCCGTGCTGAACATCGGCGACGATCTCGCCGGCGAAATCGCCTACGCCTTCGCGCTCAAGGAAGACCAGTGCGGCTTCACCGGCGACGGCAGCAGCACCTACGGCGGAATCGTCGGCGTCGCCCCCGCGCTAAAAAATGTCGACCCCACTCCCGCCAACGTCGCCAGCCTGGTCGTCGCCACCGGCACCGGCTACGGCACTTCCTACAACAGCATCACCCTCGCCGACTTCAACAAAGTCGTTGCTACGCTGCCCGAATACGCGGACGTTCCGGGCGAAACCAAGTGGTATTGCAGCAAATTCTTCTGGGGCTCCGTGATGCAGCGCCTGGGCGTTGCCGCCGGCGGGAATCGCGTGGCGGAGATCATCGACACGCCGCACCAGAAGAGCTTCTTGGGATACCCGGTCGCGATCTCGCAGGTGATGCCCAAGGTGTCGGCCATCAACCAGGTCGTCTGCCTTCTGGCTAACCTGCGCCTGGGCGCACGGCTGGGGGATCGCCGCATGACGACCATCCAGATGAGCGAGCATGCCCTCAATGCCTTCGAGCAGGACGAAGTCGTCATCCGCGGCACCGAGCGCTTCGACATCGTGGTGCACGACGTCGGGAACAACAGCGGGACGGCGGGGCCGATCGTCGGGCTGATTACGGGGGCGTCGTAGTTCTGAAACGTGAGTCTGAAACATGAAGACGTGAAACGTGAAAACGCGCGTTCGCGCGAAAGCTACTCCCTCTCCCTCGTACGCGGGGGAGAGGGCAGGGGTGAGGGGCCGAGCGTCGAATTGCGTGTGGGCTTCCCCACGTTTGGTGGGCGCGGCGAAGGGGCTAATTGAGGCTTGCCTCGAACGCTTCGGGGCTTTGATAGCCTAACGAACTGTGCAGCCGCTGGCGATTGTAGAACACCTCGATGTACTCGAAGATCGACGCCCGGGCCTGTTCGCGCGTCGCGTACCGCTCGTGATCCACCAGCTCGCCCTTGAGCGTGGCCCAGAAGCTCTCAGCCACGGCGTTGTCCCAGCAATCGCCCTTGCCGCTCATGCTCACTTCCATTCCCTGCGTTTGCAATAAAAGCCGGTAATCGTCGCTGGCGTATTGAACCCCACGGTCACTGTGGTGCAAAAGGCCTGCCTCCGGGCATCGGCGGGCGATCGCCATGCACAGGGCATCGCCGGCCAGTTCCGTCCGCATGTGATCCGCCATCGACCAGCCGACGATCATGCGTGAACACAAATCGATGACCCCCGCCAGGTACAGCCATCCCTCATCGGTGGGGACGTACGTGATGTCCACGGCCCACTTCCGATCGGGCAGCCCGGCGGCGAACTGTCGGCCCAGCAGGTTGCCCGCCACTGCCTGCCCGTGGCGGCTGTCGGTCGTGCGCGGAACGAACTTGCGCTTGGTTTTGGCCCTGATTTCCTGCCGGGCCATCACCTTGGCCACGGTGTTCTCACAGACGACTTCACCCTGGGCCCTCAATGCCTGGAAGACACGCGGGCTGCCGTACACGCCGCGGTTGGCTTCGTGAACGGCTTTGACCTTGATCGCCAGCTCCTCCCGGCGTTTGGCCGTGCCGCTTTGGGGCCGCTTGAGCCAGGCGTAGTAGCCCGAGCGGCTGACGCCCAACGCCTCGCAGGCCGTCTCCACCTCGAACTCGCCCGGGTGTTCTTCAATGAAGGCAAACTTCACATCTGCTCCTTCGCAAAGAACACGGCCGCTTTTTTTAAAATGTCCCGCTCCATCGTCAGCCGCGCGTTCTCCTTGCGCAGCCGCTGGTTCTCGCTCATCAGGGCGCCGTCCCCCTTGGGGCCCATTCCCGCTTCGCCCGAGAGCTTTTGCACCCAATACCGAACGCAGTGGGGATCGACCCCCAGGCTCTTGGCCGCCTGGGGGACCGAGTAGCCTTGCTCGTTGACCAGCTTGACGGCGGACACCTTGAATTCACGCGTGTACTTTCTTCGTGCCATGGACGCTCCTCCGGACAGGTATTATCCTGCCCTTCGCCGCCCCACCAAACGTGGGGAAGCCCAGTTGGCAAACCACGCCCCACCCCTGCCCTCCCCCGGAGTATCGGGTGAGGGAGAAAGAACCCCGCCGATACTGTCACGCGCCCAATGCATGCTGCCTTAATCGGAACACGGTGGCCGCCGTCAGGATCGCGCGGCAGGATAAGGGAGGTAAGCAATCGGGTTTTTCATTGTATGTCTCGCAGTCAATCCGAAGTGGGCTTCATATCAACCACAACGCCCGGGCAGCTCGCGGCGAGATATGCCTGAAGCTTCGTCATAAGGTCGATGAATTGCCGCTCCGTGAGGGGAGGCGTAACGGACAACGACTGGACCACCAGGGGTAGTTCGCTCGGGCTCAAAACGAGCGTGACGCCGCCCGCCATGGTCGCACCGCCGATGCGCGTGATGCGAGACCATGACCGGACTTTTCCTCGGTATTCGACGCCTTCCTCGGTGACCTTTAGCACGATCTCCCGTCGCACGTACCAAAGGTAGAGCAAATAACCTGCAGCGGCCAAAGAGAAGGCGGAAAAGAGGACGGAAGCGCCCGTGACGAAGGGATAGACGGGGAGGCGATTGGCAAGTGCCGCGTACCCCAATGGGAAGGCGAAGGCGGCGAGCCCCGCTGCCGCCATCACCGAGTGCGATGTCCGATACCTGTACCTGCCGACAAAAAAGGGTCGGGGTGCCGAATACTCAAGAATGGCCGGATCCAATTGAATGACTCCGTTTCCGCCGCCGAACATGCGAGCGTCAGTGGGCGTTGAATGTTATCGCATTCCGCGGGCATATGTCTTCGCCGCCGTCCCGCATTCCGGACACCGGTCGGCCGTGGCGCGGAGGTCATAGCCGCAACCGGGGCAAAGGCCGTGCACCCGCCGCTGCAATCGGCGCCAACGAGCGGCCGTCCAGCAAAGCGGCAGGAGCGAGAGGATAGAGGCAATTGACCAGTGCGGAGCACCCACCACCACAATCGTTTTACCGAGCGGACCCGTATCAGCCGAATGGCAAAACCCGAGTCGTTCCCAAGCGTGCGATGGTTGTTTGGGCCAAAAGATGGCACCGCTGAATTGTGATTGACTCCACTCGCACCGCATGCCCCGGTGTTCGACGTGCTTGCCGTCCAACCAGTCTGCCGCGACACGACCGATGTAGAGCACTTGGAGCGAACCACGGTAAGAGAATAAATGGGCGTCCGGGCCAACCATTGCTGCTGTTCCCCAGGGTGAAGGAATCCGGTCGTCCTTCCCAATTTCCAAATCGCCTAGGGACTTATAGCTCCAGCCCCAAAGCAATGCCGTCCCCACGCACAGTAGCAGCGACAGAGCCGACAGAAGCGTGAAGAGGCGGCGGAGCATAGCGCCATAATACCCGATCGTTGCCTTTTCCTGCCGCAGGAGCCATAGGATGAGGGGATGTCGAGCATCCTATTGTCCGGGGACGTGGATGTCGTGATACCGAGCTGGGTTGCCCCGGTCTTCGCCGCATGCGTGCTGTTCGTGGCCGTCGTGATCGCAATGCGGGTCCACTATTTGCGCCAACGCAAAGCACCGTTGAGGCGAGTGGTCGCCGGTCTTTGTCCCATCTGCGGCTACGACCTCACCGGCAACGTGAGCGGCACGTGCCCGGAGTGCGGGGGAAGGTAGGATGAACTTGATAGCCCAATGGTCCATTGCCGACCGTCTTCTGCAATTCCTCCTGGAGGCTGTGGTGGTCTTAGGGCCATTTGTCGTAATATTCGGTTTCGCAATCCGCTTGATATGGGTTGACCGAAGGGGCCGGAAAATCGCCCAGCCGCCAGATACGTCACGCGGCTTTGAAGTCCTTCCGCCGAAGTGAAACCGGACTCAAATGCCCGCTAATCGGGGGCGGAAATCTCAGATAAGGACACTACCTAGCCCCGGAACCGGCCATAGTAAATGTTGCTTTTTCTCTCCGAATTTTAATACAGTCGCGGGAGCGGTGGCGCTTGCTGGCGAGGGTTTTGCCGGTGTCGCTCTGAGGAACAGGGGGAGGCTTGCGCCGGCGATGGACGCCGGGCGATCCGGGAAGCGGGTTTGCAAAGTGGTGCGCGGGTGGTGCAGGAGGTTGCCCGCGTGCCGAGGGGCGTTTTTGGAGTTAACCGATTCTGCGACAATGGCTTACGGGAAAAATAGATGTGAGCATGATTTTGATAAGCGCACCACTTTGCACCTTAATGCACCAGGTGGGCGGGGATGGTGCAGGACGTGGAAAAAGGGTTGCCGCGCCCGGGAACGGTAGGGCTTATTGCAATGAAATGGCAGGAATAGGGAAATGAAAAAAGGGGACATTTCGGGACATTTGGGGACATCGCCACGCCAGCCGCCTGCACGAGGCGTGGGCGGTTGACGATGAGTTGATGGGCTGGACAATGGCCCCGGAGGATCGCGGACACACGGCGTATGCGGCTATCCAACAAGACTATCATCGTCACGGGAAGCACGACGGGCATCGGCGAAGCGATCGCCCGGCGGTGCGTCGCCGAGGGGGCCTCCGTGCTCATCCACGGCCTCGAGCGAGAGCTCGGGGAGAAGGTGGTTGTGGGGCTCGGGGCGAAGGCGGCGTTGCACGTGGATGACCTGGCCGACCCGGCGTCCGCGGACCGGATCGTCGCGGCGGCCGTCCGCGCGTTCGGGAAGATCGACGCGGTCGTCAACAACGCGGCGTACATCGTCCGCAGCAGTCTTGAGACAACGGACGCCGGGGTGTTTGACCGGGCGATGGCCGTCAACCTTCGTGCCCCCCTGCTGCTGGCGCGGGCGGCGATGCCGTGGCTGAAGAAAGCAGAAGGGTCCGTGCTCAGCATCGGCTCCATCAACGGCTACTGCGGCGAGGCCAACCAACTCGCCTACAGCATCTCCAAGGGCGGCCTCATGACGCTCACGCGCAACCTCGCGGACGCCCATGGCCGCGACAAAGTGCGGTTCAACCAGCTCAATCTCGGGTGGGTGCTGTCGGAAAATGAGTATCGACTGAAGATCAAGGAAGGGATGCCCGAGGATTGGCCAGAGCGTCCGCCGGCGGCGTTCGCGCCGTCGGGAAAGATCATGTCGCCGGAAACGATCGCGACGGCCGCGATCTATTGGCTGAGCGACGAGAGCCGGCCGGTGTCGGGTAGCGTGCTGGAGATTGAGCAGTATCCGGTGATCGGGAGGAATCCGGTTAAATAATTCCTACTCCCTCTCCCTCCCAGGGAGAGGGTTGGGGTGAGGGTGGAGCGATGGAAGGTTAACAACGTGATTCTCGCGAAGTGCGTAAAATTCGCTGAAATACCCGGGGGTTTTCGCTAAAACACGCCATTTGGAAATCGAACGGCTCACCCTCACCCTGGCCCTCTCCCTAAGAGGGAGAGGGAAAAGAAAGGATGCTGCCATGGACGACTTCGACATCGTCAAAGAAAAAGTCCGTTCCGCGGCCGTCAGTGACCCGCCGGAGCCTTGGGCGCGGGTGGGGACGGTGAATTTCGGCGGGGTGACGGAGGTGGGGTTCGCGGAGGATTCGGAATTGCTGCTCGTGTTGTCGGGGCACGGACGCGGGGTGATCGATTGCCGGACGGGGAGGAACGTGGGGCGGGATATCGCGATCGATAATCCGTCCGCCTGGTACGGGCATCACGATCTGATCGGCCACGGCATCGGCCCGCTGCGCGGCCGCGAGGTCCGGCTCGCCGGCACGAGCGGCGGCGGGTTACTCGCCATCACCCGCGACGGCTGGGGCGCGGTCCGGATGGCCGTCGATTGGCCGGATGAATGCCTCCTGCTCGATGCCCCGTTCTGCAGCATCTACCAACCCGCCGCCCCATTCTGGAAGATCGGCGTGGAGCGCGAAGTGCTCGCGTACGGGTTCTCCTACACCGGCAAATCGCTTGTATGGGCGACGAGCGAGGGGGTGACGATATTCCGGCGAGACGATTGATTGGAACGATTCGCGGAGAAGCGTATTGCCTTGGCACTCATTTCGCCGGCATCGTCGCAGGCTGCGTCGTCGGTATCGCAGCCTTCCCGTACGCCTCATGAAACTCCTTCATCGCGGATTCCATGCGGGCGGAGTTTTTGGCACGGCTGGCGAGTTCCGCGGACCGCAGCGCGAGGCTGGCCGCGGTGAGTTGGGTCCGCAGGGCCTCAACCTTCGGCTGGTCGTGGAGGGACAGGATCATCGGAGCCGCCGAGCCCATTTTTGCGAGGGTGTCGGCGGCGTGCGATGCGTCACGCAGATTGTCCTCGATCGTCGGCCAATCTTTGTTCGCCATCGCCTGCTCTGTCGCGGCTATCGATTTGTCGATCGTGGCGGTTTTGTGGGCGACGACCTGATCGGGACGCAACATCGCGAGATTGGGCATGCTGACGATCATGGGCAGAGTGATGGCCGCGAAGGTCCAAATAATTCCGGCCATGAGGAGCAGCGCCGCGGACCCCATGGCCGCCAGGCGGATGAACGGCTTTTGCTCGCCGCGGGAGCGCCATTCGAACAGGGCCCAAATGACGGCCGTGGAGATGAAAAGCCACCAGCAGTGCTCGCGAATCCAGTCGGCCCACCCGAAGAGCGTCAGCGCGGAGCTCATCAGGGGGCCGTAGCCTTCCATGTTGATCCACCCCTCCTGCCACATCTGCTTGAACTTGGGGGCGATGAAGACGAACGTGCCGGTGAGGAACACGCACTCGATCGCGAGGATTCCGGCGAGTGCGAGATGCGCCCAGGAGCTCCAGAGCCATTTGGCTTTCATGGTGTTTTCCTTCCATTGCATGGCCTTGTCGATCACCACTGCCATCAGGCGGTGGCCGTGGGTGGCTTCGAGTTCGGCGCGGACCTGCTCGGGGCCGCCGAAGTCTTCAATCGCTCGGTCGAGCGCCTCATCCGGCGGCAATCCGCCCGCCTGCCGCTCGGCGGCGGCGTCGAGAAGATGCTCGCGCAGTTCCCGGCGGACGTGCTGCCGCAACGACCGCGGGCCCGCAATCCCCCGGCAGACCTGATCGAGGTAGCGCTCAAGCTTGTCCATCGGATTTCTCCAGAATGCGACTCACGCCATGACACAGCTCGCTCCACGATTTGAGCTTTTCCTTGAGGGCCGCCTTGCCCTTGGCGGTGATGTGGTAGTACCGGCGTTTGCGGCCGGTCTCCTTCTCCTCCCATTCCCCGATGATCAAGCCGTCCGCCTGGAGCTTGTGAAGGTTGGGGTAGAGCGACCCTTCGCGCCAGGTGAAGGAGCCGTCGGTGTCGCGGTGAACGGTCGCCGCGATCTCGTAGCCGTACATCGCGCGGCGACTCAGCAGCGAGAGGATGAGCAGCGAAAGCGTGCCTTTAAGAAGCTCAGTGTCCATGGCGGGCCGAATGCAAAGAAACCCGATACATCGAAATCCTTTGCATTGTGGCGAAGGGCATCGTCGATGTCAATGAGAATTCCCGAATTCGGAACTCTTGCCGTCGCGGCGTGCCTTCGTACGTTCGTGTATGAATTCAGTTTTCAGAATTGTTTCATCCTTTGACTCGCCACGGGCGATGAGTACGATGCCGATGAAGATGCTTCATGCCGTCAGTGAGTTGCGAACGGAATCGCGCTCTCCCAGCCAATTCGCGGGGCGA
>JAQGHH010000127.1 GCA_028288945.1 Phycisphaerales bacterium | reverse complement strand
CCGGGCGCGAACGTCGTCTTCGCCAGAGCAAGCAATGTCTGGTAATAAATCGGCGCGAAGGCCGGATTTTTTAGGAACCGGCTCATCGTCGGCAGTGACGCAGCGCGGAAGAGGCCGTCATTGGCGTTGCCCGCCGTGTCACCGCCGTTCAGGATCGTGTCAAAGTCGTGGGCAATAATCTGAAAGCGCGGGTCCGTGACCCCGCTGTATAACGAATAATCATCCCCATACCCGGTCCCCAGCGCCGTTTCATGGCTGTCCAGGAGCGTCTGCACCGCGAAATAGTTCATCCACTCGGGCACGTTCAACCGCTGCTGCACCGTGGCGACAAACTGCGCGTCGGGAGTCTGCCCCGTATCAAACGCCCTCGTGAGATTGATGAGGTCCGTCCAGTCGTTCGCCTCGCTGTTGTTCTGTTTGCTGTAGCTGGTCAGGTAGGAGGAGGGGCTGGTGCCGAGGTACGACAAATTCGAGTTATGGTTGGGGTCACTCCCGCGGTAGTAGTTCCCCTTGTCATCGGTGGGGAATTCCTTGGTGGCGAAGTCGCCGTTTTCGACTTCGAGCATTGAGTACGAACCGAACATGTCGAACTGCGTGGACGAAGCCTTGTTGACGTTGTTTACGCGCACCTGCGCTGCCACCACGTTCTGCGCCGGCCCGCCGGCCATGCGGGCGATGGCGCTGCCGATGATATCTTCCATCGAGTATTCGGCATTGAAATTCAGCCCCCTGACCCCTTTGTACAGGTTGTCAGTATTGAACTCGACGCGATAGTTATTGATGGTGGCCGTGCGGCTTCCGCCCCCGCGGTTTCGGACCCCGGTCGCGAAGTATGCCTTCGTGGAGTCGGGGTTCACCGCGATCACCGTCGCGTTCATCGCCGCGTTGGTCGCCTGTTCGTTGGGAAAGCTTTGCGTGAAGTCGCCGATGGCCACCAGCTCCGCCGCCTCATTCTGGGTCATGATGACCTTGAAGAGCGGCTGCGACCCGGTGTAGACCGTGTTATCGACCTGGGCCAGGAGGTTCGCGCCGCTCGCGCCCGAGGCCGACGGCCATTGCCGCGCATGATTCCCGGCGTCCTTCGCGGTCAGATAATATTGAACAATCGCGTTGTTCGCCTGCGGAGGGATCGACGCCGTCCAGACGTGGTCGCCCGCAATCACATCGCCATTAAGCCCGTCATCGTGCATGCTCGCCGGCGTAAAAGCGCCCGGGGTGGCTGAATCCAGCCGCCAAAACAGCGTTGCGCTCTGTCCCGTCGGCACTTCGTCCACAACCCGCGCCGTGATCACAATCGGGTCGGTGGATTTGGGGATGAGCGGGGACTGAGCCGTGGCGAGGATCTCGGGCGCGATATCGTTACTGGCCACCGAGTTCGCCGCGCCCGGCGTTCCCTGACTTACGGTGCTGGCCGCCCAGTTCTGCCCGTCGTCGTTCGACAGCGCCGGATTGATCAGCTCCAATGACCGGCCCAGCCCGTCGGCGAGGCTGGTGTACTCCCATCCGGTGTGCCCCCGATCCACAAGCCACCGGCACGCCATGGCGCCCGAGCCGCTGAAGGTTGCCGGGGTCGCGGAGCTGCCGCTTACAGTGAACGTGAACGTCGAATTGGCGACAGCGCTGACCGTGAAGGTGCCGTTGTACTCCGGCTGGTCCGCGCCGGAGATTTGGATCGAGTCGCCCACGCCGAACCCGTGGCCGAAGATCGTCGCGGTGGCCGTGGCGCCGCTTCGGGTGATGCTCTGGATGAGGAAAACGCCACGGTCGTGGCCGCGCACCGCCCAGTCTCCCTGAGTCGCATAGGAGACTGTATCGACGGCGATCCCGAGTTGGTCATCGAGCTCAATCGTTTCCCCGTGGTTCGACAAAGATCCCGAGTCGGGCGGCGCGGCCCACGACCCCACCACGTTGGCGACGCCCGGATATTTTGCATTGAACCGCGCAAGGTCAGCCGCAACCACCAGGTACTGGCCCGCCCCCAGCACCCCTCCGGAGAACGTGTAGTTGATCCCGTTGCTGAAATGCCATCCCGACAGACCCGCCGCCGCGTCACCGCGGTTGTACAATTCTATGTACTCGCCGGAGGGATCAGCCCCGGCCCCGCTGTTGATCGGCTGGTACATGATCTCGTTGATGATCACGTCGGCCGCGAGCAGGACGCGGCCTTCGAGCCGTTCGGTGAACGCGCGCAACGCGTCATGCGCCGGCGCATCGCAAGCCGCCCGCAGCATTTTCCGGATATTGCGGTTGACCCAACCCCCATGCCGCTTGCTCCCGCCAGGGCAAAGACGCGCCATTTGAATTCCTCTCCCCGCCCAGCGCGACCGCTCGAACCGGTCCGGCCCGCTCCCGAAAGGAGACGGATGCCAATTCAGTTTAAACCGTTGCAATGGGGCGACCGAGCAATGCGATCAGACAGGTTTGAACAACTGCAAAACGCGCGGCGCAGGGCCGGCCGCGCGTTCGATTTGCTGTTGCTGCCCTCCGGCACACCCTGATGTCGATACCAGTCCGCACAGTCGGTGTTGCAGCGATCCGGCAGGGATTCCGGTGCAACGGTTATCGGCGCGTTAGCCCAGACAACCTGTATAAAGCACCTTTGACATTGCGTCGCCTTCCTTCTCCCGCCCGGCGGCCCGGATTGCCCAATGATCACCCGCTGTAGGCGAACGCCTTCCCGAAGCGGTTGGAGAACTGGAGGTAGTCGCCGGAGTTCACGCGGCCGTCGTGGTTGAAGTCGAAGGAGGCGTTGTAGTTCGCGGAGGGCGAGGTGCTGC
>JAQGHH010000080.1 GCA_028288945.1 Phycisphaerales bacterium | reverse complement strand
CGGGCATCACGTTCGCCAATTACGAAGTGATGGCTTCGCCGGTCCTCTTCATGGCCTTTTTCCTGGCGACGTCGCCATCGATCAGACCCATGGCGCGGAGAGCAAGAGTGATCTACGCGGTCCTAGCCGGCGGCTTCAGTGCCGCGCTGCAACTTTATTTGGGCGTAGCTTTCGGGCCATATCTGGCGCTGTTGCTCGCGAGCCTGTTCACGCCGGCGTTGGATAAGGTATTTCGGCCGCGGGCGATGGTGTAATCGTTCGTGGTGGACCATGTAGGGTGGGCGTACTCGCCCACCATTTCCTCTCAAATTGGCGAACGTCGGTTTACCAATCATCCCATACGGCATCGGGACAAACGGTGGGCGAGTACGCCCACCCTACGGGCTTAGCGCCACTCATCATCCTGCGCACGTCAGACCGGAAAGAGGGCTCTCACCCTTCGAGTCCGGCGGTATTCTCTATCGCCGCCTCGAGCTCGAGCACGGAAATTTGTCCCGTTAGGAGGAGCAATGGCTTCGCAACGTCCTTCGAGTCGTGACGAGTTGCCCATCCCCGCGGAGCGCCCGGCCCTCGATCAAACCCTCTCGTACTCCACCGCCCCGCCGGGGCGCACGACGGCGAATACGGTCCAAGGCATAGTCTCGCTCGTGCTGTCCCTCGTCGCGGCCGGGTTTTTTCTCGTGGGCCGCTTGATCGTCCATTTCACGGGCAGGCCGACCGGCAACTCTCAGGCGAAGCTTCCCGTGGTAGCCGCCCTTTTCGCAACAGTCGCATGCGTGGCCTGCGCCTGGGGCTTCGGCATCGCCGGGGCCCGCGGCTGGGGCCGCCGGACGTTTGCGGTGCTGGGGATTGCCATCGCCACCGCTGTTCTCGTAGGTCTTGCCTGGACCAAATAGGTTTGGCCAATGTCCCTTTTTTCGGGTTAGTGGACTCAAGGCACACAATGCGCGCGAGCAAGTTTGCCGTCGTCATTGCTGCAAACGCGGCCATGCATGCCATAAGGAGAAATAGAAGGACGTATTTCACCGACACGCTCCCACAACTCATGTCGATCAGATCATATCCGCGTCCGAGGGAGGATAGTAAAGCGAGATTTCGCGAGGGCATTTTATGTAAAATGCTCTTCGATGAGCACAGGGCGGCCACGGAAAACGATCTTTGGGGAGCTTTGCCAGGATGGTGCGCGGCGGCGTGTCGCGGAGGGGGCTCGCGGAACCGAATTCGGAGCGCAACGCTCATGCGCTACGCTGCTTGCGCGAAAATCCGGAAATGGCAATAAAATGATATGCGCACCACAATGCACCTCAATGCACCACATCCCAGGGGTGGTGCGCGGAGAGGTCGGATGCTTCCACGCCGGGTACGAGCGACAGCGAGGCCCCGGATTCCTGGGATTCCGAATAATCGCAAAAATGGTGCGTCTTGGTGCATTCGGGCCGACCTGTCTCATGGGGAACGTGACGCGGGGGACACCACGGCTTTTATTTTTGCCTGATCCCACTTAGGTTGTATCCGCTTGCGAAAAAACATTGCCATTCTCGGGTCCACCGGATCGATCGGGTGTAACGCGCTGGACGTGGTTGAGTGCCTCGGGCCGCCTTACCGGGCGGTGGCCCTGAGCGGGCATAAACGCACGGACAAGCTGCTCGAGCAGGTGCAGCGGCATCGGCCGGCGGCTGTGGCCGTTACCGATGAATCCGCCGATGAGGGGGACCTCGCCAGGATTCGCGCCGAAGGCGCACGCGTCTATCGCGGGCCGGCGGCGATGGTTGAGATGGTCGAGCGCGATGACGTGGACGTCGTCCTCGCGGCTGTGGTCGGGGCGGCGGGGTTGCCTGCCGTGCTGGCGGCGGTGAAGGCGGGGAAAACGCTGGCGCTCGCTAATAAGGAGTCGCTCGTCGTGGCGGGGTCGCTTGTTGTGCCGGAGGCTCGGAAGCGCGGGGTGGATATTCTTCCCGTCGATTCGGAGCACTCAGCCGTGTTCCAGGCGCTGCAATGCGGCCGCCGGCAGGACGTTAAGCGCGTCATCCTTACTGCCAGCGGCGGGCCGTTCCGTAACGCCTCGCGCGAGCAGATGGAGAAGGCAACTCTGGCCGACGCCCTGAACCATCCCACCTGGCGGATGGGCAACAAGATCACCATCGACTCGGCGACCATGTTCAATAAGGCGCTGGAGATCATTGAGGCGTGCTGGCTGTTTGATCTGCCGCCGGATCAGATCGAGGTGGTGATCCATCCCGAGTCGATCATTCATTCAATGGTTGAGTTCGTGGACGGGTCGGTGATTGCGCAGTTGGGCCCGCCGGACATGCGGACGCCGATCCAATACGCGCTGACGTATCCGGAGCGTGCGAATGGGATTAGCCGGAAGCTGGAGCTCGGGAAGGCGTTTTCGCTGACCTTTGAGCCGCCGGATTTTGAACGGTTTCCCGCACTCCGCTTTGCTTACGACGTAGCAAAGAGGGGCGGGACGCTGGGCGCGGTGCTGAACGCGGCGAACGAGGCCGC
>JAQGHH010000024.1 GCA_028288945.1 Phycisphaerales bacterium | reverse complement strand
CGCATGCGCTGTTGATCCTTCGGGACAACTGTTTCTCCTGTCACAACCCGGAGAAGAAAAAGGGGAAGTTGGTTCTGACTTCGCGCGAGTCCGCCCTGCGGGGGAATGAGGACGGCCCGGCGTTCGTCCCTGACAAGTCGGACAAAAGTCTGTTGACCAAGGTGCTCGCGCCGGACGCCGACCCGCATATGCCGCCGAAGAAACAACTGGCAGCGGAGGAGGTGGCGGCGCTGCGGAGCTGGATTGATGCGGGCGCGCCATGGGACGAAACAATCCTCGCGGCCGCCCTTCCGTCTACGCGGCCGGTACAGCTCAGGGCGTTGCCGGCAAGTTACCGTCCCATTCTGGCGATGGCGCTGTCGCCTGATGACAAGCGCCTGGCGCTGGGCCGCGCGGGCCGTGTATTCCTTTACGACGTGAGTGGGCCAAAGCCGCGGGTTACGCGCGTGCTCGACAGTTCGCTCGATGTGGTCCAATCCATCGCGTGGAGCGCGGACGGGCATTGGCTGGCCGCAGGCGATTATCGGCGGGTCAGTGTGTGGGAGCCGGACTCGCCGAAAGCGGCGCTCGAACTGGGCGGGCTTACGGGGCGCGTGACGGCGCTCGCATTTCTTCCGGACAACCGGACACTCCTGGCCGCCGACGGCAACGCGGGGGCGGCGGCCCGCCTCGTGCGCTATCAACTTCCCGAAACAGAGCCGCAAGCCGTTGTCGCGGCGCACGCCGACACCATCTTCGCCCTTTGTTGCAGCCCCGACGGGTCCCTTATTGCGTCCGGCAGCGCTGACAAGCTCGTCAAACTCTGGCAGGCGTCGAACCTTGGGGAACTGGCCCGTCTCGAGGGTCACTCGGGCCATGTCATGTCGCTCACGTTCCGCCGGGATGGTCTGCAACTCGCATCGGGCGGGGCGGACAGAGACGTGAAGGTGTGGGACATCAAGACGCGCCAGCAGACGATGACGGTGGGCCCCTACCGCGCCGCCGTGACCGCGATCGGCTGGGGCGAAGGCGCGCACGTCTTTGTTGCCGGGGAGGACGGGACCATTCACCTGGCGACTGCCGGTGAATCAGAGATCGGCCGCCCATTCCCGGCGGCGGATGATGTGATTCACGCGATCGCCGTCTCGTCCACCGGCAAGCAGATTTTCGCAGGAGGTCACGACGGTCGCGTATACGTGTGGAATTCGGACGGGAAACTTGAATCGAAGCTCGACCCCGTCCCGCCCGAGGCGGACCCGGTTGCCAAACCGTGACCAACATCTCCTGACGCGGGCAATATATCTAAACGGGACCACTATGCGCCTGACTCCGGCTGCACGAATCATCGTCGGTGTGCTCCTGCTCACGGGAATGGCCGCCACATATGCGCACGCGGAGGCAGCCCGCCCCCTGATCGCTTCAACCGATCGGATCTCCGTGATCGCAGGGGGTACGCACCGGCTGCTGGTCTCTGTTGCATTCCCCGATGGTTTTGAAGTGGACGCCACGGCGCGCTCGGGCTTCGAGTCCGATCACCCTGAGATTGCCGTGGCCGACGCATCCGGGGCCGTTCGCGGCGTCAGCCCGGGAAGCGCAACGATCACCGCATCCCTCGACGGGCAGCACACACAGGTGAAGGTCACGGTGACGGCTCCCGCCAATGGTGAGGGCATTAGCTTCGTCAACGACGTGCTCCCCGTCCTGAGCCGGGCGGGTTGCAATGCCGGGGCCTGTCACGCCAAGCCCGATGGGCAGAATGGGTTCAAGCTCTCCGTCTTTGCGTTCGACCCGCGCTCCGATTACCGGGCGATCGTGGCGGGCGACCGCGGGCGGCGCGTCTTCCCTGCCGCCCCCGAGGAGAGCCTCTTGCTCAGGAAGCCGACCAACGCCGTCAAGCACGGCGGCGGGCAGAGGTTTAAGCCCGACTCCGACGCGTACCGAATGATCGAGCGGTGGATCGAGCAAGGGATGCCCTACGGCCAGCCGGGCGATTCAGCACTGGTTTCCGTCCAGGTCTTTCCGTCGGAGCGCCGCTACCGGATTGGGGCGAAGCAGCCGCTGCTCGTTACCGCGCAGTACGCGGACGGAACGGCACGCGACGTGACGGCCCTCGCGGACTTCTCCTCCACCGACAAAGACTTCGTGAAAGTGGACGACGGCGGCATGATAACCGTCGGCGATATCGCGGGTGAGGGCGTGGTTATCGCACGGTTCATGGGCCAGGTGGCGATCTCGCGCGTCGCCATCCCATCGGACCGCGCTCTGCCCGATTCGCTCTACGCGTCGTTGCCGGTCAACAACTTCATCGATCGCGCCGTGTACGACCGGCTCAAGCGGCTGGCGCTGGCTCCGTCGGACACGTGCACCGACGCGGAATTCATCCGCCGTGCTTCATTGGATGCGATCGGCGTGCTCCCAAAACCTGAGGAAGTTCAATCGTTCCTCTTCGACTCGAGCGCTGACAAGCGGGCCAGGCTGGCCGACCGGCTGCTGCAAAACCCCGCTTACGCCGACTACTGGGCGACCAAATGGGGCGATCTGCTCCGCCCCAACACGCAGCGGGTCGGCGTCAAGCCCGTCTATCTGCTCGATCAATGGCTGCGCGAGAGCTTTCGGCAGAACAAACCTTACGACCAGTTTGTCCGCGAGATCATTACCGCGCAGGGGAGCACGCACCAGTTCGGCCCTGTGGTGCTTTACCGGGATCGCCGCGAGCCGGCCGATGTCGTCACGCTTGTCAGCCGCCTGTTCCTCGGCGTGCGAATGGAGTGTGCCAAATGCCATCACCATCCCAACGAGAAGTGGAGCCAGGGCGACTTCTATCAACTCGCTTCCTGCTTCAGCCAGATCCAGCGGAGGGGCCAGGGGATCTCCGCGCCGATTTCCGGCGAGGCGGAGTTCATCTGGTTCGGCCCCGGGGCGCTGGTGGCGCACCCGCTCACGGGCGCGGCGCTCAAGCCCAAGCCGCCGGAAGGGCCGGAGTTCGAGATCGATCCGAAGCGCGACCCGCGCCAAAGCCTGGCCGATTGGATGACACGGCCGGACAACCCGTTCTTTGCCAGAGCAATCGTCAACCGCGTCTGGGGGGAAATGATGGGCCGCGGGATCGTTCACCCGGCTGATGATTTTCGCGCCTCCAATCCGGCGTCCAATGAACAACTACTGGACCTGTTGGCGAAGGATTTCGTCGACCACGGCTACGACCTGAAGCACCTCATCCGCACGATCCTCTGTTCGCACGTGTATCAGCTCAGCTCGACGCCCAACCAATACAATCTGGCGGACACCCGGAATTTTTCCCGCTCATATCGCCGGCGTCTGCCCGCGGAAGTGATGCTCGACGCCGTCAGTGACTTCACCGGCGTCCCGGACCAGTTCGGCGGACTTCCGGCCGGATCGCGGGCCGTTCAGACCTGGAACAACAAGCTCGATTCCAACTTCCTCGACGCCTTCGGCCGACCCAATTCCAGCGCCGACTGCCCGTGCGAGCGCGACCGCGGCACGAGCATCGTCCAGGCGCTGCACCTGATGAACTCCTCGAGGCTTCAAGCGAAGCTGTCTGATGCGAGCGGCCGGGCAGCCGTGCTTGCGAAATCGGACAAATCACCGGAAACCATTGTGCGGGAGCTGTACCTTGCGGCTTACGCGCGGATGCCGGACGACAAGGAACTGGAGATCGCGCGGTCGGCGTTTGCCGCGCAGGGCGCGACGCGGCAGTCGGCGACCGAGGACGTGATGTGGGCGCTGGTCAACTCGGCGGAGTTCGTATTCAATCATTGAAGAACGGAGCAGTCATGTCGGATTACAACTGCAACTGCGAGGGGACGCGCCGCCGCGATTTTCTGAAGCTGGGGATCGGGGCGTTTGCCGGACTGGGGTTCGTCGATCTGATGCGCCGCCAGACGCGCGCCGCCGAGATCGCGCGCGCCGCCGGCCGGCCCGGCCCCAACGACGTCCGCTGCATCTTGATCTGGCTCGACGGCGGCCCCAGTCATTACGAGAGCTTCGACCCCAAGCCCGACGCCCCCTCAGAAATTCGCGGCGAGCTGGGGACCATCCCCACCAAGATCCCGGGCGCCCGTTTTTGTGAGGTGTTGCCGAAGCTGGCGGATTGTTCCGACAAATTCACCGTCCTGCGTTCCGTCTGCCACAAAGATCCGAATCATGGCGGGGGCAACCACTACATGATGACCGGCGCGCCGACGCCCGTCCCGGTCGGGTGCGGCGCGTTCGTCACCTTCCATCCGTCCTACGGCTCGGTCGTGTCGTCCAAACGCGGCGTGCGCGATGGATTGCCGGCGTACATGTCGCTGCCCAGCATGTCCCGCTCCGGTGGGCCCAACTTCCTGGGCGCGCGGCACGCGCCGTTCATCGTCTCGGGAAGCCCCAGTCAGCCGGACTTCAAGGTGCGCGACGTCGTGATTCCGTCCGACATTAGCGTGGGTCGAGCCCAGGGCCGGCGCGAGCTGCGCCACTCTCTGGACCGCCTGCGCCGCTACACGGATGTGCAGGCCGAAGACCCGGCCGTGGAATTCGATGACTTCTATCGCCAGGCGGTGGACCTGGTGACGTCGCCCGGCGCGCAGGCCGCGTTCGACATCTCCAAGGAGCCCGAGTCCGTACGCGACATGTACGGACGCAACGACTTCGGCCAACGCCTGCTGCTCTGCCGCCGGCTCGTGGAAGTGGGCGTCTCCTTCGTCACCTGCTATTCCGGCGGCTGGGACCACCACACCAAGATTTTCACCAGCTACAAGGGAAGCTCCGTGAAGAATCTCGACCAGGGCGTGGCGGCGTTGATTACCGACCTGTCGCAGCGCGGGCTGCTCGATAAAACGCTCGTGCTCTGCCTCGGGGAGTTCGGGCGGACTCCGAAGGTGAACAAGGACGCCGGCCGCGATCACTGGCCGCATGCCATGTCGATCCTCGCCGCGGGCGCCGGCATCCCCGGCGGGCAGATCGTCGGCGCGACGGATTCCAAGGGGTATTACGCCTGCGACAACGTTCATTCGCCCGAGGACTTTGCCGCCTCGCTCTACACCAAGCTCGGCATCGACCCGACCGAAATCCTGCACAACGGCTCGGGCCGCCCCGTCCCCCTCGTCAACGGCGGGCAGCCGATCCGGGAGCTGTTCGCATGAACGTCCCACTCCGCACGAGGGTCGCGGTGTTTGGGGCGCTGATCTGGGCCGCGGCAATCGCCCGGGC
>JAQGHH010000011.1 GCA_028288945.1 Phycisphaerales bacterium | reverse complement strand
GCGGCTCCGTCCAGACGCCGGTGCGGATGCGCTCGCGGGCGCGGTTGCGGTCGTAACTGGGGAAGACGCCGCTGTAGATCCATCCGCCGCAGGCGGTGGAGCCGTCGTCCTTGCAGTCGGAAAACCCGCCAAGGAGTTTGGGCTTCCCGGTCTTCCCGTCCTTCTCGCGGACGTGGTAGCCGTTGATTTCCTGAAGCACCTTGGCGGCGTCGGGCTCGCCTTTGATCCGGCTGAGCGAGCCGTCGGGCAGTATGGGCGGCTCGTCATAATCGTAATCCCAGGTCAGCGCCTGGATGGCCTGATCCTGCGGCCTGGTCGAGCCGCGGTACATTTCCTTGAGTCGCTTGCCGAGGTTGTAAACCATCCAGAGGTCCGTCCGGCAATCGCCGTCGGGATCGTGTGCCTTGTCATGCCATTGCAATAGACGTTGCGTATTGGTGAAGGTCCCTTCCTTGGCGGTGATGGGTGCGGCGGGGAGGAAAAAGACCTCGGTCTTGATCTCGTGGGGGCCGGGGGCCTTGGGATCGTACTTCCAGAAAGCGGCGGTTTCCGTTTCAAACCAGTCGGCGACGACCAGCCAATCCAGCTCGCGC
The DNA here is from genome assembly GCA_028288945.1 of Phycisphaerales bacterium. Classification (GTDB taxonomy): domain Bacteria; phylum Planctomycetota; class Phycisphaerae; order Tepidisphaerales; family Tepidisphaeraceae; genus RYN-428. The sequence continues at coordinate 7,546 of JAQGHH010000011.1, read as the reverse complement.
AGGCCCTTGCGGTGAAGGCCCGCGTTGGGGCCGCCTCCGGCGGGGTTTTGGCCGAAGATAAAATATCCCTTCACTTCGCCCCGCGTCATCATGTCGAAGAAGGGGAGCTCTGAGTAGTCGCCGTCGAGGCGGGGGAGCCATTTGAAGCCGAAGTCATTCTCCGGCTGCGCCGCTTCGCCGTAGTAGGCCTTCATCAAACTGACGATGAATTTCTTCGTGTTGACCCAGTAACCGGTCGGGAACCCCTCATAATCGACATAGCTCTCGATGGTCTCGTGGGTTTCGTCGCAGATGGGGTGCGGCAGGTAGCCGGGGAGCAGGTCGTAGAGCGTGGGCATGTCGGTCGAGCCCTGGATCGAGCAGTGGCCGCGCATGGCCATGATGCTGCCGCCGGGCCGCCCGATGTTGCCCAGCAGGAGCTGGATGATCCCGGCGGCGCGGATCATTTGCACGCCGGTCGTGTGCTGCGTCCAGCCGACGGCGTAGACGATGGACCCGGTCTTCTCGCGGCCGGAATTTCGGCACATCAGCTCCGCCACTGCAATGAATTGCTCGCTCGTGCAGCCGCAGATCTGCGAGACCATCTCCGGCGTGTAGCGCGCGTAGTGCTTCTTGAGGAGCTGAAACACGCAGCGCGGGTGGAGCAGGGTTTCATCCCGCGGCGGGTCGCCCCCGGGGACGTCGGTGGGCTTCCATCGCTGGGCGGTATGCGTGCTGGCGCCGCCCATCAGGCCGTAGCCGTGCGTGCCTAGCTCGGCCGACTCCTGGCTGCGCTCCCCGGCCGCTTGCTTGCCCACTCCGCCGGGCCCCTGGTGCGGGGGCCGGCTGTCGCCCGGAGGCGTGTCCTTGTTTTCCCGCTCTGTCGTGGAGCCCTCGTAGGCCCACCGGCCCTTGTCGGCGTCGTAGGCGCGTTTCGTCTTGTCGTAGCCGCTGAAGATGCCTTCGAGGTCTTCGGTGTCCTCGAACCCCTCGGCGATGAGCGTTGAGGCGTTGGTATAGGCGACCACGTACTCTTTGAAGTAGCGCTCCTTCGAGAGGATGTAATTGACGATTCCGCCGAGGAAGGCGATGTCGGTGCCGGCGCGGATGCCGACGTAGGTCTGGCACATCGCGCTGGTGCGGCTGAAGCGCGGGTCGACGTGGATGAGATGCGCGCCCTTCTCGCGCGCCTTCATGGGCCAGCGGAAGCCCACGGGGTGGGCCTCGGCCATGTTGGAGCCCATGATCAGGATGCAGTCGCTGTTCGCGAGGTCCTGCTGAAGCGCGGTGGCCGCACCGCGGCCGAAGGAGGCGCCCAGACCGGGCACCGAAGCGCTATGTCATATCCTGGCCTGATTTTCTATCGAGACCATCTGCAGGCCGACGGAGAACAGCTTCTTCATCACGTAGTTTTCTTCGATGTCGAGCGTCGCCCCGCCGAGCATTCCCATGTTGAGCACGGCGTTGAGGTACTGCCCCTCGGACGATTTCGATTTTTCCTGATACCCCTCGTCCCGTGTCTTCTTCACGCGCTGTGCGATCTGGTCCATCGCCCATTCCAGCGGCACCGTCTGCCATTTGTCGCTGAACGGCGCGCGGTACATCGCGTTGCGGATGCGGTGCGGATTGGCGCCGATCTGAAAGATGTTCGCGCCCTTGGGGCAGAGCGTGCCTTCGTTGATGGGGCTGTGGGGGTTGCCTTCGACGTCAATGACCTTGCCGGCCTTCGTGTAAACGTGCGTGCTGCAGCCGACGGCACAGTAGGGGCAAACGCTGTCGCTTCGGGTCGCCCCTTCGAGACGCGAGTGCTTGTCCAAAGACTGCTGACTGTACGGCTGTGGCGGTCGCGCCGTGGCGCCGTTGGGTTTGCGGCCGTTGGAAGATCGAGGGGAGGAGAATAGGGGAAGTTTCATTGCGATGACCCGCCTTTCGCGTGAGGCCCGGAAGCCTGATCTGCTTTTCCGGAGCCTGTCGTGTCCTTCCGTTTTTAACGAAGGTGGGGAGAGGAGGGAACGTAATAATTCCAAGCGATCCGAATCAAGCGGGGTGCAATCTCCCTCTCCCTCGTACTCGGGGGAGAGGGCAGGGGCGAGGGGCCGAGCGTGAGACGTGTTGATCACACAAGCGCCCCGCAGGGTCCGCATGGCGGACCATTCCTCGTCATAGTCGGAAACATGGTCCGCAGTGCGGACCCTACAGAGGGCAACTTTTGCGATTGAACGCAACATTACCTTCCGCCCCTCACCCTAACCCTCTCCCCCGGGTACGAGGGAGAGGGAACCAGAATCCCTCACAAGGAAAGCCGCCGATATTTCAGTACTTCCGCGCGCCTGGTTGTGCGGCGAACAGCCGAAACAGCTCCACAGCCTCTTCCCTTAGAAATCCGGGGACGATCTCAATCGGGCTGCCGCCTTCGCGCTTGAGCTGGGCGTTGGAGACGGTCAGCTCGCTGAACCCCGCGGCACGTGCGTCCGCGATGTCCGCGCCGTAGACGATACGGTCGAGCCTGGCCCAGTGGCAGGCGCTGAAGCACATGGGGCATGGCTCGGTCGTGGAATAGATCACACAACCGGAAAGGTCGATCGTGCTGAGCTTGCTGCACGCCCGGCGGATGGCGGTGACCTCGGCGTGGGCGGTGATGTCGGTGGTGAGCCACACCATGTTGTGGTCGCACGCGATGACCTCGCCGGCTTTGACGATCGTCGCCGCGAAGGGCGTTTGGCCCAGTCGCAGCCCTTCCTTCGCCTTTTCAATCGCCATCCGCATGAATTGTTCGTCGGACATGTTGCGCCTTTCGGAAACGAATCTCGTGTCATCCGCCGCGCATGATTTTGGCGTTATGCGCGCGGCGCGCGGCCGCTACATTGATGCCCACGAAGGGGACGAGCATGGCCGCCCGGACGCGCACGATTTCATATTGGGTTTCGCTGGCGGCAACGTGGCTGATCCTAATCGGTCTCTATCTGCTTTTCACATCGACTCTGCAAAAGGAAGAGGTGTACGCCGGGCTTGCGGCCGCGGCAATTGCCACGACCGGGTCGGCGGTCTGCCAGTCGCTGGGGCTGATCGCCTTCCGCCCGCGCTGGCGCGATCTGCGGCAGGTATGGCGCGTGCCGTGGCACATTATCCATGACACGGGGGTAGTGCTCCGGGCCATCGGTAAGCAAATATTCACACGAGACGGCGCGCCCAGCATCGTCCTTGGAATTCCCTTCGACGTCGGCGACGACTCGCCCGAGGCTCTCGCCCGCCGGGCGCTGGCGCTGGTCTTCACCACCATGACCCCCGGAACGGTCGTCATAGGCATTGTGAACGAACAGCGGCTTATGCTCGCCCACCAGATCATTCCTGAGCCGCTCACCGACATGGAACGGCACCTCGGGGCCCGGGCATGAACCTCTGGCTCTGGAACGCGACCGTGCTGCTGGCCGCGCTGATTCCCTGCGGCATCGTCTGCTTCCGCGGGCCGGTGGAAGACCGGATCGTGGGGATCGAGATGACCGGCGTGATCGTCGTGCTTGAGATGATGCTGCTGGCACAGGGATTTCATCGGGTGCCGTTCTATGACCTGCCACTGACGCTGGCGATTTTATCGCTGGGGGGCGGGCTCGTGTTCACGCGGTTCCTGCAGAGGTGGTTATGAACCCGCCCGCCGCCCATCCTGTGGTTACCGGAATCCTGCTGGGCATCGCGGTGGGCGTGGCGATCGCCTGCAGCATCGGCACGGCCGTGATGCGCGACGCGCTGCAGCGCTTGCACTATTCCGCGCCGGTCGTGTCGATCAGCGTCCTTCTCATCGCGATCGCGGTCTGGCTGGAAGAGGGCGACCCGCAGGCGCGGATCAAGGTGATCCTGACGGGCGGCGTGTTGTTCGTCATGAACTCGGTGCTCACGCACGCCACGGCCAAGGCGATCCGCATCAAACGCACGGGACATTGGGAAGTGCGCGAGGGGGAGCCGATCGTGATCGTGCGGCCGAAGGACGGGGACGGGAGGCGGGCGTGATCGTGATGCAGATCGCCATTCTCGCGATCGTAGCCGCGAGCGGCGGGGCGGTGGTGTTCACGCGCAGGCCGGGGGAGCAGGTGGTGGGGGCGAGCTTTTTCGGGCTCATGCTGGCTCTGATGTTTTTTATCTTTCAAGCGCCGGACGTGGCGCTGTCGCAACTGGTCATTGGCGCTGTGGCGTTGCCGCTGATGGTGCTGCTGGCGATCGCGAAGACGCGCAGCACGCAGATGCAGCAGGACCGCGAGCGGGAGCAGCAGCGGAATAAGGAGCGGGAGCACGGCCGGGGTGGCGGGACCGGCGGGAATTTCGCATCGCCCGACGACGCCGGCGCGCCGGCGGACGCCCGGCAGCCGCCCGGCAGGCCCAGGGAGGCGCGATGAGGCACCCGGGCCGGATGGGCATTTTCTTCGTGGGGGCGGCGGCGGTGGCGGCGCTTTACGCGATGTCGACGATGCGGCTGCCCGGTCCGGAAGACCTCCGCGGGCAATACATGCGGATCATTAACAGCGAATGCGTCGCCGCCCGGCACGTGACGGACGCCGTCACCGCGGTCAACTTCGACTACCGCGGGTTCGATACCCTCGGCGAGGAATTCATCCTGTTCGTGTCGGTGATGGGGGCTCTAGTGTTATTGCGGCAGACGGACGTGAAGCCGGGAACGCCCGCCCCGGACGCGCTGTCGCCCGGCCGGGCCGTCGGCGCGAGCGATGCGCTGCGCGTCTGGATTCTGGGGATGACCGGGCCGACGGTGCTCTTCGGGATTTACACGGTGATCCATGGGCAACTGACGCCGGGCGGGGGGTTCCAAGGCGGAGTGATCCTCGCCACCGCGCCGCTGCTGATGTACCTCGCCGAGAGCTTCGACATCTTTCGCCGCATCACCTCCCACCGCCTGGTGGAAACCGCCGAGGCGATCGGCGCCGGGGCCTACGGCGTGATCGGCCTGCTCGCGATTTTCAAAGGCAGAGAGTTCATGACCAACGTCTTCCCCCTGGGCAAGGGCGGGTCGGACGTCAACCTGTTCTCGGGCGGCACGATCCCCGTGATCAATCTTGCGGTCGGCATCGAAGTCACGGCCGGTTTCGTGCTGCTGCTCTACGCGTTTCTTCAGGAGATGCTCGAGCGAAAGGAGGCCGCGCCGTGACGTATTTTTACGCGGCGATGGCGGTGGCCGCCTGGCTGTTCCTGGTCGGGGCGTACGGGATCGTCACCAGCCGCAATCTGATCCACCTGTGCCTTTGCCTCGTGGTGGTGCAGGCGTCCACTTACGTCTTGCTGACGGCGGTGGGCTACCGGCCCGGCGGCGTCGCGCCGATCTTCATTGACCTCAAGGAGACCGACAAAGCCGTGGACCCGGTGATCCAGGCGCTGATGCTCACGGACATTGTCGTCGAGGCGACGGTCGTGGCGCTCCTGCTGGCGATTGCGGTGCAGATCAAGAAAAAGACGGGAACACTGGACCCGGACCGGGTGGATTTGATGCACGGGTAGGTAGAGAAGAGCAGAAAAGCCTTCTCCCTCTCCCTCCTACTCGGGGGAGAGGGGACCGGAAGCTGTCGCACGGCACTCAAGTAAGAGCGATTATTTCGTAACACGGTGCGCCGATGTTGTTTCCCCCACTGCCCGTCGTCATTCCGCTTGTCGTGGCGGCGCTGCTGGTCGCGGTGGGGGCGTATTTGTCGCGGCGGGTGTTGGATCTGATTGCTTGCGTTACGGCGGCGTCGGTGTTCGGGATTTGCTGCTATTTGGTTGCGGCCAGCGCGGATCAGCCCATCGTATATTGGTTCGGCGGGTGGCGGCCGGAGCACCGGTTTGCCTTGGGGATCTCCTTTGTGATCGATCAGGCGGGGGCGGGAATGGCGGCGCTGGCGGCGCTGCTGGTTCTGGCGGCGTCGATCTTTTCCTGGCAATACTTCGAGTCCATTAAGGCGCTGTACCATGCTGTGATCCTGGTGTTCCTGGCCGGGATGTGCGGGATGGGCCTCACCGGCGATCTGTTCAATTTATTCGTCTGGTTCGAGCTGATGAGCGCCGCGGGTGTGATGCTGTGCGGATACAAGTCCGAGGAATTCGGGCCGCTGCAGGGCGCGCTGAACTTTGCGATCCTTAATACCCTTGGTGCATACCTGTCGCTCACCGGCGTGGCGATCGTTTACGCGTACACCGGGGCGCTTAATTTCGCGCAGGTGTCGGCATCGCTCGCGGCCCACGACCCGGGCGGATGGCTGGTGCCGGTGGCGTTTCTGTTTGTCATTTCCGGGTTCCTGGTGAAGGCGGCGGCGTTCCCGTTTCATTTCTGGCTCGCCGACGCCCATGCGGTCGCGCCGACGCCGGTTTGCGTCCTCTTTTCGGGGGTCATGGTCCAGTTGGGACTCTACGCGGCGGCGAGGGTGTACTGGTCCGTGTTCGCCATCCCGCTGGCGGCGCACTCCAGCGTTACCAGCGCGCTGTTCCTGACGATTGGAACGCTCACGGCCGTCGTCGGCGGTATTGAATGTTTCGGCCAGCGCCATCTCAAACGCCTCCTCGCCTTCTCCACCATCAGTCACACGGGCGTGATGTTCATGGGCGTCGGGCTGCTGTCGGCGGACGGGCTTGCGGGCACGGCTCTCTATCTGCTCGGCCACGGATTGGTGAAGGGCGCATTGTTCATCTGTGCCGGGATATTGCTCCACCGCTTCCGGAGCGTGGACGAATACGAGCTTCACGGCAAAGGCCGGCAGTTGCCCTGGACCGGATTACTTTTGCTGCTGGGCGCGCTGGGGCTCGCGGGTTTGCCGACGTTTGCGACGTTCTTCGGGGCGGGCGCCATTGGCGAATCCGCGGCACGGTACGGGCACGACTGGGCGTCGGCGGTCATGATGTTTTCGGCGACCCTGACATCTGCCGCGGTGTTGCGGATCGGCGGGCGGATCTTCCTGGGGTGGGGCGAGGACAAGCCGGTGGGTGCGGAGGAAACGCCGGTCATCCCGATGGAATCGGAAACCCTTGGCCGGCATCGTGACACGCCCCGGACCATGTGGGCTCCGGCGCTGGCGTTGCTCGCGTGCGCATTGCTCGTGGCGCTAGCGCCGCCCGTGCGCGCCGCGGCCGTTCACGCCGCGTACCGGATGCAGGACACGCGCGGCCTGATCGGGCATGTGCTGCTCGGCACCCCCATGCCGCCCTCGCCTGCGGGGGACATCGCGCCCCCATTGCGGGAAGTGTGGAAGCCGGTGGTGAACGTCGCGTGCGCGGCGCTGCTGGCGCTCGCGGCGTTGTTCCCCCTCGCGTTGGGGCGATTTCGGCAGGTCACGGGCGACGCGATCCGTCGGGCCGTTCATCCGCTCCGCGCAATGCACACCGGCCGCGTGGGCGACTACGTCGCATGGTTCATCCTTGGCGTGGGCGTGTACGGCGCGATGCTCGTCCTTGGGTATCGGCGCTAGGCGTTGTGCCCGGTACACTGCCTGCATGAACACGTCACGCTTTCATCACATGGGCTTGTCAATTTGCATTGGGGCATCGCTGGCGTTTGTCCTTGCCGGCTGGGCACGCGCGGCCGCTCCGGGCGAGGGCG
>JAQGHH010000367.1 GCA_028288945.1 Phycisphaerales bacterium | reverse complement strand
CTCTTGAGCTGGTCGGGCTCATAGAGCATGGGTGTGATTGCCCGGGCGAACTGCCGTTCTTCGTCGTTGGAGTAGATTAATTCCTCGGAGGGCTGTTCCTCCCCCTCGATGAGGCGCATGCAGTAATTTTCCTGGTAGAAGCCGTGGTCGATGTGGTGGAAGCCGGCTTTGAGGGCGATGTGGTTGAGTTCCTGCCAGCAGTATTCGCGGGCGTGGGGCCGCCAGGCGCCGAGGATGCCGCCGCCGCGGGGGAGCAGCTCGTCGAGGTTGCCGGCCATGCCGCCGCCCTTCACGATGCCGTAGAGGTTGAAGAGGCGGGAGACGTTGTTGGTGGTGAGGAAAAGGATGCCGCCGGTGACCATCGAGTCGTGGATGACCTTGAACATCCAGCCCGGGTGATAGAGGTGCTCGACGACTTCCATCGCGGTGACGAGGGTGAACCCGCGTTCGGTGAAGACGTTGGGGGCCTCACGGTCGTACATGGGGGACCAGACGTCCAATTCGCACTTGACGGTGCCGTGGCACGCGCCGCCCATTTTCACCAGGAAATCGTCGGGGAAAATCAGGCCGCTGGCCCAGACTTCCGGGCGGTGATGCCCGGCGAAGTGGGACATGGCCCGGAGCCACCCGCCCGGCCAGCTACCGACGTCCATGATCTTCTGGCCCGGCCGGTTGAGGTAGGGCCAGCAGACTTTTAGAGCGTGATAGTAGCGGAAGCAGTTGACCTCGAAGTAGGTGCGGCCGCGGAGGGCGGCGTTGCCGTGGTCGTCGGGGTGGACGCCGGAGATATTCTTCTGGTGGATATTTTCGAGCCGGGCCCATTCGACGAACTGGTCCCAGGAGGCTACGGACGATTGGGGCGGGGCTTGCATGAGCGTCATGAGTTAAGTCTCTCCAAGTGGAATGCAAACGTGCGAGGACGCGGATCATCGCCGCTTGCGAAATCGCCTTCGGGCGGCTTCGAGTTTCGCGTGGGCCTCGCGCAGCAGCGGGTACACGCCGCGGCGCATTCGGTGCAGGCCGACCGACACCGCGCCGGCCCTGCGGAATACCAGAATCATATCCGATTGCAACTGTCCGTGCTCGCTCAGTATCGGCGCGACGGCGCTGCGTAGCGGCTCGTCGAAGTCCGACGCCTCGCGACGGGCCGGGTCGTCGTAAAACCCATGGCGGACCGGCGTCAATCCGGCGGCAAGCGCCGCGCGGGTGAGCTCCCGCCAGCAGTATTCGCGCACCCGCGGCCTAGGGTACTTGCCGCGCCGGCCGATCAGGGCGTCGAGGTCCCCGGCGAGCCCCCCGCCGCGGAGCAGCCCGCGAAGGTTCGCCATGCGGCCGACGTTGCTGGCCGTGATCACGAGCACGGCGCGCGGGGCCATGACGGAGGTCAGCGTGCGGAAGAGCGGCTCGGGGTGATAAAGATGGTCGATGACCTGGAGAAGGGTGACGAGCGTGAAGCCCTTGTCGGCCAGCCCGGTCGGGGCTTCGTAATCGGCCAGCGGCGACCAAAGGTCGAATTCCGCCGGCATGAGCCGGGCGCCGTCCGGGGCGGGGCCGCCGGCGTCGGTGCCGTCCGGAGAAGCGCCCTGCCGGCAAGACCAAAGCTCGTGCTTTTCCCCGGCGAAATGCCGGAGCGTGCGGAGCCACGCCGAGGGCTCCGGGCCGATGTCCAGCACCTTCTGCCGGCCGGCCGAAAGGTAGGGCCAGCAGGCTTGAAGGGCGTGGTAATGATGGACGGCGTCCACGCCGCGCTCGCCCTTGGCCCATCGCCCGAATTGCTCCCGCCGGACTGCAGGCCTGCCGAATATTGCCGCTAGACCCATGAAGTTCTCGATCGTCTTCCCGAACCGCGCCCACAGTCATGCGGGACGGGCCGCATCTGAATCGGGACAGGCGGTTCCGTCAAGGCCGGGAAAAACGTTGTGCCATCCGGGCGCGAAACGTGTCCAAATCGATCCCTTCGCCCCGGTCTGCCTGGGCATTGCCTTCGCTGATCGCGGCAATCGTTGCTTCGTCCAATTGAGAAGCATCGCCGTCATGCATTTCAAGGATCGCGGCAGCGATAACCGCTTCGCGGTTGGGGAAATGTCCCGCTTTGACTTTCTCGTCGATGATCCGAGTGATTTCATGCGGGGGCGACAAATCCATGGGTGTCTCCGTGGAGTTCCTTGCGGGGGACCTTCAAGCCACCGCAACGCGAACCGCCTATGCCCCCGGATGCGACTGCACTTCACTGACGGCCGGGATGCGGGCGATTCCCTCGAAATCCACGTGGCTTTTTACTTCCAGCACCAGCAAATCCGCGGCGGTGATGCGGTCGAAGACGTGGCCTTCGCCGCTGGCGTCGCCGAAGCTCGCGTCCAGGGTGTAGTGGTCGGGGCCCAAATCCAGGGTGACGCGGAAGACGGCGTGGACCCACGTCCCGGCGTCGAGGCGCACCGTTTTGCCCGTCAGGCGGTGGTGGTTGGTCCCCCAGGCGACGACGCCCAGGCGGTTCACGAGCTGCACGCTGACCGTCGCGTGCTCCGAGCTTTGCGGGGCGTGGGCGAGGAGGTGGATGCTAGCCGATTCGCCGATTCCGAAATGTTCCTTGCGCTTGCCGGCTTCGTCACGGATGGCGACGGCGGCGATGCGCACCGCGCCGGTGCCGATGCGTCCGGAGACGTTGCCCAGCGGGCCAAAAGTCGTTTCGTCGAACACCGCCGACAGCTCGGCGGGCAACTGGGCGGAAATCCGCCGCGCCTCCTCGCGGGCCGCCCGCACGCCGGCGGGCTGCACGGCCTTTGACCCTTCGGGGGCGAGCCGCCGCTCGCGGCCGCCGGGGCTCATCGCTTCAAGGTAGACGTCCGTGGCCGCGTTGGCCGAGCCGAGGAACGCGCAGTGGCCGTGGTCGAGGAACATGGCGTGATCGCAGTATTTTCGCACAGCGCCCAAATCATGGCTGACGAACAGCAGCGTGCAGCCGGACTCGCGCATCAGGTCGAGCCGCTGGAAGCACTTGCGGGAAAAGGCGACGTCGCCGACCGACAGCGCTTCGTCAACGATGAACACGTCCGGCTCAACGTGGGCGAACAGCGAAAACGCCAGCCGCACGACCATGCCCGTCGAATAGTACTTGGTCGGCACGTCGATCGAATCTTCCAGTTCGGCGAAGGCGACGATCCGCTCGAGCTTCTGCTTCGTCTGTTCCGGCTCAAATCCGAGCAGGCGGCCGCTGTTGATGAGGTTTTCGCGGCCGGAGATCTCGGGGTTGAAACCCGTCCCGAGTTCAAGCAGGCTCGTGACGCGCCCCGTGATCTTGTAGCTCCCCGTGGTCGGCATCAGCACGCCAGTGAGGATTTTCAGGAGCGTCGATTTCCCCGACCCGTTGGGGCCCACGATGCCGAAAAACTCACCCTTCTTCACCTCGAAGTTGATGTCGTGAAGGGCGGTAAATACCGTATGACGGCGGAGCTTCCCCAGCGTCATCCACTCGCCGAGGCGCGAGGCGGGGCTCGGATAATGCTTGAACTGCTTGGTGAGGTTGCGCACCGCGACGATGGTCTCGCGGGGCGGGGCGATCGGAGGCGCGTCGGAAGGTTGAAGGCTCAGCGCCGCGGTCATAGCACGTCCCGGATTTCCGCGCGGCAGCGACGGAGGACCAACGCCGCCAGCAGGTTGACCCCCAGCGTCATCGCAATATACGTCGCCCAGCTCGAAAGCGGCATCCACTGCCGGTGCAACAGGGTCTGATGAAACCCTTCGATGTAGTGGTACGCCGGGTTGAGGTGAAATACCCGAATCACGATAGGATGCGGCGCCTTCGGGTCGTGAAAAATGCGCTCCATATAGACCACCGGCGTGAGCCAGAACCACAGGAGTACCGTCACGTTCATGAACGGCTGCACGTCGCGGAAAAACACGTTGAGGCACGCGAGGATCAGCCCCAATCCGTACGCGAACCCGAGAAAAAGGAGCAACAGCGGCAGCGCCTGGAGCCACTCCCAGAACGGCCCCCAATGCGCGATCAGTGCGGAAAAGAGACAAAACAGCGCGATGGAAATGGCGGCGGTAAGAAACCCGCCGGTGGCTTCCTGCGCCACGAAAATCTGCTCGGGGAGCGGGAGCTTTTTCAAATATCCCGCGTTGCCGACCAGCGACGCCGCGGAACGGAGCAGCGTCTCGGCGAAGGCGTTCCACGCGAGAAGGCCGGAGCAGAGATAGACGATGAAGGAGAAAGTGCCCGAGGGGCCCTCATCGTCCATCCGGTTACCCATCAGCACGCTGAAGATAACCGCGAAGACGGTGAGCTGCGCCAGCGGGACGAAGACGTTCCAAAGATACCCCGCGACCGACCCGCTAAAGCGGTGCCGCAAGTCGGCAAGGGCGTTGGCGAGGATGAATCGCCTGTATTTCCAGAGGACCATTTGCATAGGTTACGGCACGGCCCGCCGCGACCTGCGGACGAGAACGCCAACGAGGGGAAATATCGGCGAAACGCGGCGCGATTGCAAACTCGCGGCACGACTGCCTCGGAAATCGGGCGTGGCTTTCGTAGCATGGGTTTTCAACCCATGGCTTGCGGTACGCCGCGAGCGTCGGCCGTACCCGGCCGACCCAAGCAAGAGCGACGCGACCGTGTACCGCGATCGCTTTCGAATGGTTTCGCTTGCGCGATTGCCCGGATCGGCGGGGTACCGCCGATGCGTGCGGCGTACCGCACGCCATGGGTTGAAAACCCATGCCACTATAAATGGCCACACCCGGGAAACCGGACGGCGGCGAAGATCGTGTGAAAACAAAATCTGCACTCACCTGGCATCGGCCGGTTCGAGGATCAGCACCCAATCGTGTGAAACCGCCGGGGCAGCGCACGTCCATGTGCCATCTTCTCTAGCCGTGAACGCGGCAATACTGTTCCGCGTCCCTTCGACCGGATCAAACCACGCGGCGGTGTATCGGCTTTCCGGCGCGAGTTTGCGTACGATGACGTCACGGGCGGCGGGGGAATAAACCAGCCGCACGCCCGATTCGATGCCGAATGCGTACGGCACGAAAAATTCGTCCTTCTCCGCAAGAATTTTCCCCCACGGGCCGTCGCCCAGATGCGCGGTCACCCGGGCGGCGGGCCAGTTGCCGTCATCGAACTCCGTCGCGTTCCATTTGGGCATTTCTGCCTGGGCGGCGCGGAAGGAATCGTCGGACGTTATCTGGATGGGCGGGCCGGATTCGAGCTCGATGCGCATGCCGCAGACAAGGGATGCCGGATTCAACTTCACGGGAGCGGGCCGGTTCTCCGCGGCGATCGCGAGGACGTTTGTGCCGGCGTGGAGCGCGGCCTCAAACCCCGCGAAGCGTTCGA
>JAQGHH010000649.1 GCA_028288945.1 Phycisphaerales bacterium | reverse complement strand
GGTCGCCGGAGATGCCGGTGTTGTACGGGTTGTACTTGCCGAAAGCCTTGAGAAAAATCTCATGCTGCGTGCCGCCGCGCCAGCCGTCGGTGATGGAGTCGCCGAGGAAGACGAGCTGGATTTCGCCCTGCTTCTTGAGGGCTTCCTTGTCTTTGGCAAACCCCACCGAGCGGTTGGGGTCTTTGATCGCGGGGACGACACTCTTGGGTTTCTCCGCCGTCGCGGCGTCCTCCGCCCACGTATGGCCCGCCCACGCACTCACCACCAACGCACACGCCAACACCCGACTAAAACGCGAAACCGCCATGCTTTCTCCTCGTAATTAGTGCCTTCCCCCGCCGACAAGGTATACCGCCACCGCGCGGGAAAGTTTACCGCCGGGTGAGGCGATACGCACCCGGCGTCACATGCGCTCGGCACCATCTTCTCCCTCCTCCGGTACGCCGGGGGAGGGTTAGGGAGGGGGTCGCCGGGTCATTCGCCAGGAGATCGCCTCCCGCACCCGGATACCTTTGAAAGGGCTTCGCTGGTGAAACCATGCCCCCCACCCTTACCCTCCCCCGGAGTACCGGAGGAGGGGAGAAGGCCCCGCCGATAGTGTCATGCACCCCATCCCTATCCACCCGTGCGACCCTGGCCGGCATGCGTTGAAACGTCGCGGAAGGCTATGATCCTCCCATGCAAACCCTTCGCACGGACGTTGCCGTCGTCGGAGCCGGGCCCATCGGGCTGGAGCTGGCGGCGGCGCTCAAACGTCGGGGGTTCGACTACCTTCATTTCGACGCCAGACAGATCGGCTACACGATCTCCTGGTTCGCCCCGGCGACGCGGTTTTTCAGTTCCAACGAGCGGATCGCGATCGCGGGGGTGCCGCTTCATACGCCGGATCAGTCGAAGGCGTCGCGCGAGGAATACCTCAACTATCTCCGCGGCGTCGTCGAGCTGTACGATCTCAAGGTCAATACCTATGAGCCCGTCACCGGCATCACGCGCGAGCAGGACGAGTTTGTTCTGGCCACGAACCCCGCCGCGGGGCCGCGCGTCTGCCGGGCGAAGCGGGTCATCCTCGCGACCGGCGGCACGGACGTCCCCCGCCGCCTGAACATCCCCGGCGAAGATCTCCCCCACGTGAGTCACTATTTTCAGGACCCGCACACCTACTTCCGCAAGCGGCTGCTTATCGTCGGCGGCAAGAATTCCGCGGTGGAAGCCGCATTGCGCTGCCATCACGCCGGGGCAAAGGTGTCGCTGAGCTATCGCGGAACGGAGCTGAGCGCCAAGAGCATCAAGTATTGGCTGCTCCCCGAAATAAACGGCCTGATCGAATCAGGAAGAATCCCCGCGTACTTCGGGACGGTGCCGACAAAGATTACGCCGACGGAGGTGACGCTGGCCGCGTATGAGGGTTCGGAAGTCGGGGCGGAGGGGTCGGGGTTCAGGGTTCAGGGTTCAGGAGGGAAGGAGACCATGCGAACGGCAGGGAACGCTGTTACATCCGATTCGCAATCGTTTCCGGCCCCGCCTATTTCTTCCCTGAACCCTGAACCCCGACTCCTGAACCCTCGTTCTCTGAACCCTGAACCCCGAACCCTAACCATCCCCACCGACTTCGTCCTCCTCCTCATCGGCTACGCCCAGGACAACAAGCTCCTCCGCCTGGCCGGCGTGCAATTGCAGGGCGACAACCAATCGCCGGTCTTCGACGAGCGGACGATGGAGACCACCATCCCCGGCCTATATGTCGCCGGCACGGCCGTCGGCGGGACACAGGACAAGTACCGCATCTTCATCGAGAACTGCCACGTGCACGTGGACCGCATCGTCGCCTCCCTCACGGGCGAAAAGCCGCCCGCAGCGCCAGAGCCGATCGCGCGGCCGGAGAGCTAACTGGATAGTTGGGCGTGGCGCAGAGAGGAATTGAAGTCAAAGTGCAAAATGCAAAATACAAAAGTCAAAATGAAAGGCCGCCAACAATCGTCCTCCGCCCTCCGCTCCGACCGCTCCTCATTTTGCATTTTGCATTTTGCATTTTGCACTTTGCATTCGTCTTCCCCTCTCCCCCTACCTACTGCCTGCTCTCCTTCGCCAGTTTCTGCAAAATCGCCTCCGCTTCGTGGAAGCGGGTGAATTTGAGCTCGCTTTGCTGGAACTCCGCGGTGTGGGCGTAGCCGCGGCCGTTGACCCAGTGCAGGCCGTGGAACTTGTGCAGCAGCTCGTGGAAGACCAGGAAATCCACGACGAACGGCGGCACGTCCGGCGAATCGAGCGTGCGGCTGACCATGACGGTGTCGAGGATCCAGTCGTAGTGGCCGAACTTGCGGCCCGTGAACGTGCGGTTCCAGGTGAGGCGCGGGCGGGCCATCTTTCCGCCGAAGTAGGCGGAGTTCACGCGGTCGAAGCTGGCGGCGAGGTCGTGGGCCGCCCCGCGGGTCAGCTCCACCGCGCCCCCCGACTCCTCAAGCCGCGCCCGCAGCGACTGATACCCTTCGCCCGTCATGTGCGCGATGACGCGCTGCTTGGCGTCGCGGCTGCGGTCGAACACCAACTCGGCCAGTGCCGTGAACGCGGAGGCGTCAAACAAAATCATCGGCGTCGGCAGCCAGAGCACCGGGCCTCTTCTCGACGGGCGCAATTTGTAAATCCCCGTCATCGGGCGGAAATGGATTGTGAGCGGCGGGGGATAATGGCGCGACGCGGTCGCGGCGGCGTTGAGGATGCGGCTCGCGGTGGTACGCGCCTGTACGTATGTATCGAAGTGCTCTTCTCGCGAGAAATGGGCCACCCACCCGCGCAGGTCGCGCGTGGCGGGCGTCAGCCGGTCGGGCGGGATCTTTCGGCGGTCGATCGACAGCTCGATCTGCCGGCTCGTCCGCGCCACCGCTTCGCGGGCCCGTGTGAGCTCGACGAGGGAAAGGTCCACGGCCAATTGGTCGAGCGTGCGGTTGACCAGATTGCTCAGGCCGCGCCACGAGACGGACGTGACGGGCAGCGGCGGCGCCTGCCCGGCGGCGGGGCGCGCCGTTGCGATCCCGGCCCAGTCCACGCCGGCCAGGAACTGGTAGGCGCGCTGCGAGGGCGCGGGCAGGTGCTCGAGGAGGGCGCGGTTCTCGCGGAGGATCTGCTGGACCTTGCGCAGATTTTCCTCCACCGCGGTCTTCAGCCGTTCGCGCCGCTCGGCCGTCACCGGCCCGACCAGCTCGCGGCGGACCGCGTTCGCCGCCCGTACCAATCCTTCAATTCGCACCGGCCTCGCCATCACACGCACCTCCGCTCCGTGCCACTTTCCGACTCACCATCAGTTGGCCGGACGTGTCTAACCCATGACCGCCGGCAGAACCCCGGGACTTCCCCCCGCGAGATTCTAGCCACCCGGTGCGGGCGGCGCAGCGGCCTATTTCTCTTAGAAGCCGCTGGCGAGCAGGTGGAGGCCGCCCCAGCCCGGTTCGACATTGCGGCGGGCCGATTCTGATGTGCCGGGCCGCCTTGCGAAATGAAGGTCGATGCACACAATCGGCACGCTTCGCGAAACGCCAATGCCGCCACCGACGTCCGGGCGGCGCGCCCCGCAATTGCAAGGCCCCCACACGCTTATGTCCACCCCACGCCCACAGACCCTCGAGCAAATTAAGACTCTGCTCCGCCGAGACCTCAAGCTCGGCGACAGCGCGATCCCCGACGACATGCCGTTTTTTGGAACGGACGTCGATCTCGATTCGCTCGACATCCTCCTGCTGATGACCAGCATCGAGAAGCAGTTCAAGGTGAAGATCCCCAGCGAAGCCGTCGGCAAACAGGTGTTTCAAAACGTCTCGACGCTTGCGGCATACGTGGACGATCAGCTCGGCGGCGCGGCCGGACCGACCGCGGGCGCGGGACAGGTGCCGCCCCGCCCGGTCGATTATTTGCAGCGTCTGCCGCACGGCGAGCCGTTCCGGTTCGTATCGCACGTGGTCGAGATCAAAGAGAGTGATTCGGGCGAGGGGGAGTGGTCGGTGTCGGGTGAGGAGGCGTTTTTCGCCGGTCATTTTCCGGGGAATCCGGTGGTGCCGGGCGTGCTGATCGCCGAGGCGCTGGCGCAACTGTCGGGGCTGGTAGGGCCGGATAACGGCTTGCGCGGTGGGAAGCTGGCGCATGTGGACGTGCGGTTCGAGCAGGCGGTTGCGCCGCCCGCGCAGATTACGCTCCGATCGAAATTGCTGCGGGCGATGGGCGAGTTGCAGCAGTTTGAGGTGTCGGCATCGGTAGGAGAGACGGTCGTGGCACGCGGTACGCTGGCGCTAAGCCGGCCGGCGGGGCAGCCATGAACCGGACGCGACTCATTCCGTGGCACGGGCGGCCCGCCCGTGTCTTCCTACCTCTAACTTCAAACCCGGGCGGGCCGCCCGTGCCACGGCAAAGCCTCATTTTTCTTGCATTCTTCTCACTTGCACTCTTCTTCGCGGCGCTTATCGCGCCTGCCGGCCCCGCCTCAAAACCCGCGGCGCCCCCCGTCGACGAAAAGCTCTGGGCTCGGATGACGGAGATCGACGCCCGCGCCGGCCGGATCACCAGTCTGGCGGCGGATTTCGAGCAGCGCAAGTACACGCCGCTCCTCCGCAAGCCGCTGGTGTCGGGCGGGAAGGTTCGCGTGAAGGGCTCGACGATGCGCTGGGATACCGAGCGCCCCGAAAAGAGCATTCTGCTGGTTACCGAGAAAGAGGCCCGTCTCTATTACCCCGCCCAGTCCACGCTCGAGCTGTACACGCTCGACCAGCGTCTGGGCGAACTGGCGGCGTCGCCGTTGCCCCGGCTGGCGGTGCTGAAGGAGCGATTTTCGTTCGTTGAAATTCCCGCCAAAGAGCTCGACGAAACCGCCGATCCGGCAAAGGTTTTGGCCCTGAAATTGACGCCCAGCGATCCCGCCTTGCGCGAACACGTGCAGGACGTTCGTGTGTTGCTGGACATCGCGGGCGCCTATATGATCCGGGCCGAATTGACGGACGCCGACGGCGACCGCACCGCCATCCGCTTCCTCAATGCGAAGATCAATGCGGACGTGGGCGACCTGGATTTGAAGGTGCCGGCGGGAACGAAAACCGTGCGGCCGCTCGAGGGCCTGGAGCGCGGCCAAACGGGGCGTCCGGGCGCCAAGTGAACCTGCCGCGATGCCGCGCCAAGGAGCTTGCGAACGCGGCTCATCTCAGTCCGTATCAACCCCTGTTCCCCATGCGTATCGATGCACAAGGCGTCATCAACCCGGCCGCCGCGCCCGCGATCACCGCGCCGGCGGCGCATGCAACTGCGTCCCTGACGCGAGCGGCCGCTCCCGCGCCGGCCGGCGAACGCCAATGTGCGGGGAGGCTTGGCGGGGCTTGGGCGGCGGCGCTATCGTGGGCGAACCGGGAGTCGGCGAAGTTCTGGCTCAACTTTTTGTTCTGGCACGCCCGCCGCCAGCCTTGGTTCGCGCGCGGCGCCAGGCCGTTCTTCCTCTGGGGCGTCTGGAATTTCTCTGATCACCTCTACGGCGGCATGATGGCCAACGCCCGCCGCATTTTGGGCGGGGGGGCGATGACCGCGCAGTGCGAAGACCTCGCCCGCCGGACCATCGGCAACTTCTACGATTTCGTCTGCGACGTGGGCCTCTGCCTGGGCCAGTCGCGCCGGCAGATGCTCGGGCGCATCGAATCGGTCGAAGGCTCGGAGCGATATCTCGCCGCCCGCAGATCCGGCCCGACGGCCGGCAAGGGCGCGATCATCGTGACGGCCCACATGGGCTCATTCGAGGTCGGCACGGCGGCGCTGCTCGAACATGAATCGAGCCGCGTTCACGTGCTCTTCCACCGCGACGCGCTCGGGCTGTTCGAGCAGATTCGTTCGACGCTCCGCCGCCGGCTGGGCGTGGTGGAAGTGCCGGTGGAAACGGGATGGACCGTCTGGATGC